>JAPLJV010000012.1 GCA_026388415.1 Deltaproteobacteria bacterium
ATCTTTGAACTTGTCAAGGTCAAGCATCATCACGGCAACCTTCTCGTTAAAGCGTTCAGCGTGGGCCATTGCCATAACAAGACGGTCATTAAAGAGTGAACGGTTGGGCAGGCCAGTCAGGGCATCATGGAACGCCATGTGTCTGATTGCCTCTTCCGTCCTCTTTCGTTCAGTGATATCACGAACTATCCCCTGGTATTGAGTAATCTTCCCTTTTTCGTCCCTTTTACATGTGACAGTTAAAAGACAGTCCATAACCGTCCCGTCCCTTTTTTTCAGTCTAATTTCAAAATCCCTTATAAAATCATTCTCTTTAATCACCTGTTTGAACCTTTCCCGGTCCTCATCTGTCAAATAAGCGGTTTTTACATTGAGTTTCAGGGTTTCATCCCTTGTATATCCAAATAGTTCGACAAACGCCTGATTCATATCTATAAAACTGCCCTTCCCTGTAACAATATAGATTGCATCCCGTGAGCTCTCAAAAAGGGAACGAAACCGCTCTTCGCTTTCCTTGAGTTTCCTTTCAATCTTTTTTAATTCGGTCACATCAGTTACTACCGTGACTGCACTCCCATCTTCCAGGTGTGTCGTCTTGAACTCTATGCCCTTTACCTGTCCATCCTGACATGCAACCTGGCATTCTAAACTCCTTCTTCTTCTTCCTGATAGTGCACCCTTTTTCCACTCATCAGTGACAAACTTCCTGTATGTGGAATCAGGATAGGCCTTCTGAAACCACTGTTTTCCATCGGGCACATCCTCTTTGGTATAACCCGTAATATGCGTAAATTCAGGGTTGACGTAATCAAATCTTCCCTGGCTGTCAACAAGCATAACACCGTCAGGGGAGTTTTCAATGATAGAGAAGAAGGTCTCCCGTTCTTTCCTCAGTTGTTCCTCGGCCCTCTTTAACTCTGTCAAATCCTCAACAAATATAAGCGCTTTTCGTTTACCATCCTCCTCAATGGGGATGCCGGTATATTTCCGTACCGTTTTCTTATCGCTGAGATGCGAGGTGTATTCAAAAGGTTCTGTTGAGAAGGGAGTTCCGTCCAAGGTGGATTTGATCTTTGCTGCTATCCCGAGGTTCAGATAGGTGGGGAGATTCAGGACATTAATGGTGTGAAACTGTTTATACTGTTCTATGCCGACACCTGATATCTTGCTCATCGGGAGGTTAGCATACTCAGCAAAGCCCTCCTCGTTGACGATATAAACCCCAAACGGCGCATTTTCAACGATGGAACGGGTTGTCTGGTATGCATTTTGAGTCGCAACTGCAGCCTCCTTGCGGCTCGTTATATCAACTATTGTGCCTTCGTAATGGCTTAATATCCCTGATTTATCAAAAATAGCCCGGGCGCTGATAGAAATCCAGATTTTAACGCCACCCTTACGATATACCTCGGCCTCAAAAGCCCGTACAAAACCATTTTCTTCAAGAAGCCTCCTGTATCTCATTCGTTCAGAAGGAATTACATAGTGTTGCCCGGCAATATCGGTGAAGGTTTTTACCATCTGGTCAGGTGAATCAAATCCCATCATCCCGGCAAGGGCGGGATTGACGCTGATAAACTGCCCGGCAGGTGTGGTCTGAAATATGCCTTCCACAGCATTTTCGAAGATACCCCTGTATTTTTCCTCACTCTCCAAAATGCGTGCTTCTGCATTTTTCCGCCCGGTGACATCACGGATGGATTCCAGGGCGCCGGTTATCTTGCCCTGAGAATCAAGGAGTTTTGAAGCTGATGCCCATAGATATGCACCCCTGCCGGCATACATGCCTGGAATAAAAATCTCCACAAAGTAAGTATTCCCGATCTTGTGCACAAAATCGTACTTTTTCTCAATCTCAACATCTGTTTCAAATAATAAATCAATAAGTATGGGGCGGCGCTCACCATAAAAAGGGACTGCATAGGCATAATTGCCTTTGCCAATCATCTCTTCCTTGGGTATTCCTGTCATCTCCTCAATTGCCCTGTTCCATGCAACCACCCTTCTGTCACGGTCAATCACGAGTGTTGCGTCAGGGAGAAAATCAATGATATCGAAAAGCTGTTTATGTGCTGAGCGTAATTCTTCATTAGCGTTTTTTCGCCCGGTGATGTCCTGAGAGGTGGTTTCATAGTAAAGCATGGTGCCTGACGAATCACGGATAACACGTGCATTCATGGAGACCCATATTTTATTGCCATCTTTGGTGTAATGCTCAACTTCTAAACCTTCAACAAATCCATTACTTTCTATCAGTTCTTTAAGCCGTTTCCGGTCTTCAGGGTGAACATATATCTGATGAGCCATGTCTGCGACTGATTGTATCATTTCTTCCTGCGATTTATAACCGTATAGCCTGGCTCCGGCAGGATTGGCACTTAAGTAACGACCATCAGGAGTGGTTCGGAAAATTCCCATGACAGCATTTTGAAAGATACCAAGGTATTTTTCTCTGCTCTCCCGCAGTGCCTCCTCCACCTGCTTGCGCTCGGTGATGTCGCGAACAGTAGACTGAAGGTAATATTTACCCATACTGCTGAAGGCGTTCAGACTGACCTCTGCATCAAATAGAGTCCCATCGTAACGACTGTGCGTCCATTCAACGAACTGCATCTGACCTCTGAGCGCCGCATCGATCTTCTCCTGTGCTTTATCCATGGATTTGCTTCCATCAGGCTGAACCTCCGGGGAGAACCGGTAAGGAGGCTGCCCGAGGATCTGTTCCCTGGTACAGCCAAACATCTCCAGGGTCTTTGTGTTGCAGTCAATAAAGATATCCTGATCCATCAAGAAAATAGCATCGTAGGCAGACTCGAAAAGGGTCCGGAATTTAAATTCGCTTTCCGAGAGCGCCTCCTCCGCCCGTTTAAAGTCAGTGATGTCGTAATCAGAACCACAGTAGCCGAGAAGCCTGCCGGTATCATCCAGGACAGGTGAGACGTTGGTTGAGACCCATACCTCCCTGCCATCCTTTGTTGCGATCGCATTACGAAGTTCACGGAACAGCTCTTTGCGCTCAAACACCTCGAAGGCTGCTCGTCTGAAAGCGTTCCGCCCTTCTTCCGGACAGAGATCGTAGAAGTGCATCTTTCCTGTAAGCTCTTCAGGGCTATATCCTGTAATCCGTTTACAGTTTGGGCTGACATAGGTATAAAGCCCATCTGCATCCACTTCCCATATCATCTCTCTGGATTGTTCAGCTATCCGGCTAAACCATTCTTTTTGCTCTCGGTCATCTTTCATAACAATAACCCCGTATTACTTGATAGCCACTATTTATTTCTCCCCGCTGTGACCGGCCGGCCCACTTTACCCCTGGCCAGCCTTAATTGAAAGCGTTTCCCCAGATTATCTACGGGCATGGATAAAAAACTCCTTGTTGCCGGCCGGCCCGGCCAGTTTTGACTCACAGACGCCGGCAACCTCAAGATCATTTTCCTGACAGAAACCGGTAATTTCTTCGATGACCCGGCGATGCAGGGCAGGATCATTCACCACCCCGCGCCGGCCCACCTCATTTTTGCCCACCTCGAACTGCGGTTTGATCAAAGCCAGTACCGAGGCATCGGCCGCGATAAGTTTCAGCACGGCAGGGATTACGAGCGTAAGAGAAATGAAGGAGGCGTCAATCGTGGCCAAACCGATGTTTTCCGCGATGCCTTCACCCGTAAAATAACGGATATTGGCCCTCTCGATGGGCACTACCCGGGGGTCATCTCTTAGTTTCCAGGCCAGTTGGCCGTAGCTGACATCCAGGGCGTAAACCTTGGCTGCCCCTTCCTGCAACAGACAATCAGTAAATCCGCCCGTGGAAGCACCTACATCGAGAACGACCAGATCGCGGACGGCGATGCGAAAGTTATCCAGAGCGCCCTTCAGCTTCACGCCTCCTCGGCTTACATAGGTAAGATCAGCTCCCTTGATCCGGATTGCTGCTTCCGGAGACACAAGAGCGCCAGCCTTATCCACCACGCTTTCTTTTACGAGCACGCTGCCGGCCATAATCAGCGCCTGCGCCCTCTCCAGGCTCGGCGCCATTCCTTTTTGCACCAGCAGGTTGTCTAACCTTACCTTGCTATTCATCGCGCATCATTTGCCGAATGGCAGCGCAGATCCCTTCTTCATCAATGCCGCACATGCTGCGCAATTCCCGCTGGGTGGCATGCTCGACAAAGGCATCCCGGATTCCCAATCGCCTGACCTGTACGTTGCGAATACCGCGGCTTTCGAAAAGTTCCAGCACGGCGCTGCCGAATCCCCCCATTAAAACATTTTCTTCCACCGTGAGGACGCGCGACACGGAAAGGGCGGTGTCGCAGAGCAACTGCTCATCCAGGGGTTTTACAAAGCGGGCATTGACGACTGTAATGCTGATGCCTTCTTTGAGGAGCGCCGCCGCTGCCTGCAAGGCCGGATAGACGCAGGCCCCGATCGCAAAAATAGCCAGATCGGAACCCGTGGCCAGAACCTCTCCCCCCCCCAGCCTCAATACCCGGGGCGCCTCGTCCATGGCTACACCAATGCCATGACCGCGCGGATAGCGAATGGAGGCCGGGTAGCCGCACTGCAAGGCGGTTATGAGCATGTGCTGGAGTTCATTTTCGTCCTTGGGCGCCATGACAACGATATTGGGAATGGAGCGTAAAAATGCATAATCAAAGATCCCGTGATGCGTGGCGCCATCTTCACCCACCAGGCCGCCCCGGTCCAGGGCAAACACTACCGGCAGCTTTTGCAGGCAGACATCATGGATGATCTGGTCGTAAGACCTTTGCAGAAAAGTGGAATAGATGGCCACGACGGGAAGCAAGGATTGGGTCGCCAGGCCGGCAGCGAAGGTCACCGCATGTTGTTCCGCGATCCCCACGTCAAAGAACCGCGCGGGGAATTTTTTCGCGAATTTATCCAGACCCGTACCTTCGCACATGGCGGCCGTAATGGCGACAATCCGCTCATCATCCGTGGCCAGCTTGACGAGGGTCTCGCCAAAAACCCTGGTATAGGAAGGTGGCACAGGGATAGTCCGGTCGGCAAGGTCCTCCCCCGTCTCGATATGGAAAGGCGCGATGCCGTGAAAGCGCAACGGATCGTTTTCGGAAAAATGATAGCCTTTCCCCTTCTTCGTGATCACGTGCACGAGGACAGGACCCCGCAAATGTTTAACGTTATCGAGGTTTTTGATCAGGTGATCCAGACGGTGTCCTTCCAGGGGACCCACATAGGTAAATCCCAACTCCTCAAAAAGTAGCCCCGGGACCACGAAGGCCTTCAAGGATTCCTCTATTTGCCGGGTAAACCTGAACATGGGCTCCCCGATGGTAGGAATGGATTTAAGAAAATTTTTAAACTCCGACTTCAACCTGGTGACCGTATGGCCGGTCATAATGCGATTCAGATAAGAAGACAGGGCGCCGACATTAGGGGAAATGGAAAGTTCATTGTCATTAAGGACGATGATCAAGTCTTTCTTGCGATCCCCGACCCAGTTCAAGCCTTCAAAGGCCATCCCCGCCGACATGGAGCCATCGCCAATGATGACCACCGTCTTAAAGTCACTGCCTTGCAGATGGCCGGCCTCCGCAATGCCGGCCGCCGCCGAGATGGAAGTGCCGCTATGTCCCACGTTGAAGACATCATAGACACTCTCTTCCCGCTTGGGAAAGCCGCTCAGGCCGTCTTTTTGCCGGAGAGTGTCGAACTTTTCCCTTCTGCCGGTCAATATCTTGTGGGCATAGGTCTGATGGCCGACATCCCAGATCAGCTTATCCTGCGGCGTATTAAATACATAGTGCAGGGCCATGGTCAGTTCCACCGCGCCGAGCGACGAAGCCAGATGACCGCCCCGGCGGGAAACAGTTTCAATAATCATGCTCCTGATCTCGGTGGCCAGGGCATTCAACTCCGGCAGACTCAAGTGTTTTATATCGTTGGGATAATTTACGTTCGGCAATAATTTTCTCTCGCTTGCCGTCTCTTTTAACAGGGGCGCCTTTTTCATTTTATGTTTTTCTCTCTATGATGTGCCTGACCAGCATGCGCAGCGGCTCGGTACGCCCGTCAAAGCCGGACAGTGACTGTAAAGCCTGCTCTGCCAGAGCGAGGGCTTTTTCCCGTGACCTGTCCAGTCCGAAAACGGCAGGGAAGGTTACCTTGCCGCGGGAAGCATCACTGCCGGTGCTCTTGCCGGTCGCGGATCTGTCGCCTTCCACATTAAGAATATCGTCGGCGATTTGAAATATCAGGCCGATATTGTAACCGTAGCGGGAAAGGGCAGCCAGCGCCTCCGGCCCGGCGCCCGCCAGTAATGCGCCCGCCCTGATTGAGGCCACGATCATCGCCCCCGTTTTATGGGTATGAATGTAATACAGGGTCTCCTCGTCCACCGCCATTCCCTCGGATCTTACGTCAACTACCTGCCCCCCGATCATGCCGAAACAACCCGCGGCTGTCGCGATTTCATGTATGACCGCCAGAATTCTTTCCGGAGGAATCCCGGCCATAAGTTCCCTTTTGGACAGGAGGCAAAAGGCCTCCGTCAGGAGGGCGTCTCCGGCCAGAATGGCAATATCCTCGCCGAACACCTTGTGGCTCGTCGGTATGCCCCGGCGGCGATCATCATCGTCCATCGCGGGCAGATCATCATGGATCAGGGAGTAGGTATGAATCATCTCCAGCGCGCAGGCCACGGGCAAAACCGAGCCCTGGAGACTTTCCGCTCCGAGGGCTTCCAGCGTGGCCAGGCACAGGACCGGCCGGATGCGTTTGCCACCCGCCATCAGACTGTACCGCATGGCTTCAAAAATTACGGGCGGGTAATTCGCCGGACCGGGCAGGTATTGTTCCAGGGCAGCGTCAATAATCTGCTTTTTTGTCTTGAGATAATCCTCCAGGCAAAAAGCGACCTCAGTCTTCACTTGCCTCTCCCGCAAAAGGTTTTATGACCGCCTTGTCATCTTCCCGGAGCAGAATCTCCACCCGCCGCTCCGCTTCGTCCAACCTTTCCGTACAAAGGCGGGATAGTCGGATGCCCTCCTCAAAGGCCTTCAGAGACTCTTCCAGGGCCAGATCCCCGCCTTCCATTTTTCTCAAGAGTTCTTCCAATTTTCTTAACGTATCTTCAAATTTTTCCCTGGCCATTCATCCTCACTCCCGTAGATTGCTGTAACCTGCGCCTCAAAACCACCCTTTGCCAGCGTGACGTCCACATTGGCGCCGGCCGTCAGCAGTTGCGTATCCTTTAAAACTATACCTTGCGGTGATAGTCTGGCAATACTGTACCCTCTGCTTAAAACTGCCAGGGGGCTTAATGTATCCAAGCCGATCAAGCCAGCTTCCAGACGTTTCTTACTTTCCGCCAAAATTGCAGCAGCCGCGGCGACAATATCTTTCCGCAAACTGACCAGGATGCCCCGCACCTTTCCGATCTGCCCCAGCGGACTTATATGTCGCAGACGCAACGAGGCCCGATCCATCTGCTGCCGGTGCCGCGCCTGAATCTGATCAATAACCGCCTGCATACGGTTCAGGCCGGCGCCGACCGTCAAGCACAGATCTGCTATCATTTTTCCGGGCGCAGGCAACCGCCCGGCAAGATAAAGCGCCTTTTCGCGGCGGCGTTCCAGCAGGCGTAACTGGTGATTTATTATCCTCGCCCGCGAGGCGGCCACAGTTGCCGCCAGGTCAATCTGCACCGGCACAACCAACTCCGCGGCGGCAGAGGGAGTAGGCGCCCGCAGATCGGCGACAAAATCAGCTATGGTAAAATCCGTTTCGTGGCCGACAGCGGAGACAATGGGGATACGGGCCTGGAAAATAGCCCGGGCCACTCCTTCGTCGTTGAAAGGGGCCAAGTCTTCCAGTGAACCGCCGCCACGCGCTAAAATGATCACCTCCACATCGCCATAGGCCTGCAAATCGGCAATGGCCCGGATAATCTCACCGGCCGCCTCGCTTCCCTGCACCCGGACGGGGGCGATTAAGATATCCACCGCGGGGAAGCGCCGCCGCGTAACATTCAGAATATCCCTGATGACGGCGCCCGTGGGCGAGGTAATCACTCCGATCCGTCGGGGCAGCAGGGGCGGCGTTTGTTTGTGAGCGGCATCAAACAATCCCTCGACCTGCAGGCGCGCCTTCAACTGTTCGAAAGCCTTCTGGAGGGCGCCTGTCCCCAAAGGTTCCAGATTATCAATCAGGAGCTGATAATCGCCCCGAGGCTGATAAACGGTCAGCCGGGCGCGGCAGATAATCCTCATCCCGTTTTCCAGATCAAACAACATCCCGGCCCGTGCAAACGGCCTGTTCCCAATGGCGGCGCGAAAGATGACGGCCCGGATCTGGCTGTTCTCGTCTTTCAGGGTAAAGTACACATGTCCCGAAGCAGGCCGATGCAGATTGGAAACCTCGCCTTCCACCCAGAAAAGATCAAAGCTTTCTTCCAGAAGCCGTTTGATCAGGCCATTTAATTCTGTGACGGAAAAAACTTTTTTCATAAAGGCTTAATTCTGCCTTTCACCTGAAATGCATATCAAATCCCCCCTTACTCTCCCTTTTCTAAAGGGGGACTCTATTGTTCCCCCTCTTTGGCAAAGAGGGGTTAGGGGAGATTTCCATTATCCTTTGTGACGCCGTACCGTCTTGAGTGTTTCATTGAATTACGGACCATAAAAAAATAGCCTTTGATTTATAGCAAGGGCCATATTAATTATCAAGGTTAAATGATCCAGCTATGGAAAATCTGGTCAGCTACATCATCCGGGCGTCCTTTTACCAAGAAAGAATGCGGGGATATTCCGGTGACATAATGCCATTATCATTGAATTTTATTTCTTTCTTCCCGCTTATTTAAGCTGCCTTTATTGAGGGTTGGCAATACTGCAAATACAAAGTTGCAATTTTGGCTATGAAGGTATATTTACCGGGCACCATTTGACTCATGAGATTGTATGGATATTTTTTTAATATGCTCACTCATCCAATTATAATATTCTAATCCTGACGAGGTGAAAACATGGATACTGGCACTATAGTAACTGGCTTCAATGGGCCCTTCATTTTTGCGTTCCTGAGCATTATCCTTATTAACTTGATCCTGTCGGGCGATAATGCGGTTGTCATCGCCATGGCGGTCCGTTCTCTTCCCGCTAAACAGCGGAGGCTCGGCATCGCGTTCGGCACCGCGGCGGCGGTAGTTCTAAGGATAGGTCTTACGTTTATTGCAGCAAAGTTGCTCACAGTACAGGGGCTTAAGCTCGGTGGCGGCATCCTCATCGCCTATGTCGCCGTCAAACTCTTCGTGGAGGGTGCACCTGACGAGAAGCTTTCAGAAGGAGCCGGCACGCTCAAACAGGCAATCATAACAATCATCATTGCTGACCTTGTCATGAGCCTCGATAACATTCTTGGTGTAGCGGGCGCCTGTAAGGGCAACCTGCCCCTTCTTATCTTCGGATTGGGGTTGAGCATTCCCTTTGTGGTTTTTACGAGTGGCCTTCTCACCACGCTTATGGACAAGTACTCCGCTATAGTCTATATCGGCGCAATGATACTGGGAAGAGTAGCGGGTGATATGATAATGACTGATCCTTACACCGAAAGGGTTCTTCATCCGGGTAAGTTTGCTGAATATGCCGTGCAGATTATTTTTGCGGTTGGTGTTATTATTGTGGGCAAACTCTGGATGAAGTGGAAGATAAAAAGAGAAGAACAACATTCTACCGAATGATATATAATTGTAATAAGGCTTTTTTAGTTGTGGGCGATCATATCTAATCAAGGAGGTCATATGCCAATTCTAACCATATCAAGGCAACATGGAAGTACCGGTAAAGAGATAGGGATGGAGATAGCCAAGGACATGGGTTACGAATACATAGCCCACGAGAGGATGATCCAGGATCTGCAAGAGGGCGGAAACGATTGGCAACAGCTGATCATGGAATTCGAGGAACACGATCCGACTATATGGGAAAGGCACGACTGGGGCTTCAAGGCCTTCATTGCCATTGTACACAGCCTTATTCTGAAATATGCGCTCAAGGACAACGTGGTCATAATTGGGAGAGGCGCCAATTTTCTCCTGGAGAACGTGCCGTATGCCCTTAGAGTCCGTTTTGAGGCCCCTCTGGACAAACGGATCAAATATATTATGGATAGAGAGGACATTGATGAGCGAACAGCAAAGTGGTTCATCCAAAAGATGGATAAGGAAAGCTGCGGATACGTGAAGGCCGTTTTTAGAAAGAGTTGGGATGACCCAAGATCATACGACCTCGTCATTAATACGGCAGCTCAATCTAAAGACTTAATTATAAAGGCGATAAAGGATGCCATAGCCGGGAAGAATCGGTACAACACAGAAGAAAACCGCAAAATCATGAAGCTATGGTCAGTTGCAGCAGATATACGGGCTGGCATCCTGACAAATGCAAAGATTCACTCCCCTACCCTGCAGGTCGAGCCTGTAGGAGAAGCCATAGTGCTGCGGGGTTTGACACACAGTCCGAAGGAACATAACGCAATCGAGGCGGAAGCCAAGAGGCTGGCCGGGAACATCCCTATAAAATGTTTGCTCTATTACCGCTGATTTAACGTTCCCCGATGGGGATTCTTCGAGCATTCCCTTGCTGCCTTATGGCAGGCACCGGCATAATGTCCGGTCTCGACAAAAGTTTCCATCAGGACCGAAATATTAGCTTGACATAGCTTGCGCAATAATGGTTATAACGCGGCCATGTAAATTATATGGAAGGAGCTTATTATGAGTTACAATGAAATTTGGGATTTGTTGGTCGGTACTTTTCAGACTACGGGTCTCCCCATGCTATTTGCGGCTATGGGGTGGAAGTATGTCATAATGTGGGTCATCGGTTGCTTTTTTCTGTATATGGCCATAGCCAAGAATTTTGAGCCGCTTCTCTTGCTGCCGATCGGTTTCGGTATCTTCCTGGTAAATTTTCCGAATACCCCCTTGATGGGGTTCAATGAACAAGGCGTCCCCCATCTGCTGCAATTCTTTTATAAGTACGGAATCTTGTGGGAGGTGATCCCCTGCCTGATCTTCCTCGGTCTCGGGGCCATGACGGATTTTGAGCCGCTGATCGCCAACCCGAAGATGCTCCTGATCGGCGCCGGTGCGCAACTCGGCGTCTTTGTTACCTTTACCGGAACGATTCTGCTTGGGTTCACCATTAAGGAGGCGGCCTCGGTGGGCATTATCGGCGGCGCCGACGGCCCGACGACCATCTACCTTACCGCAAAACTTGCCCCGCACCTTCTCAGCGCGAACACGCTGGCCGCTTACTCTTACATGTCCATGGTGCCGCTCATCCAACCACCGATTATGCGAATGATGACCAGCAGCAAGGAGCGGCTCATCAAGATGAAGGTATTGAGAAAGGTTTCCCCGACGGAAATAGTTCTTTTCCCCATCGTCTGTTCGGCCATCATCGCCCTGCTGGTGCCGGCCGTCATGCCGCTCATGGGCATGCTCATGTTCGGGAACCTGATGCGGGTAAGCGGCGTCGTGAAGCGCCTGGTTGATACCGCGGCCGGCCCCATGATGGACATGGTAACCATTTTTCTCGGCATCAGCGTCGGCGCTGCCATGCAGGCGGAGGTCTTTCTGACGTATAAACCCTTGGTGGTTTTCGGCCTCGGTTTACTCGATTTTGTCGTCTGCACGGCGGGCGGCATTTTGACCGTGAAGATTATCAACATCTTCGTCAAGGAAAAGATCAATCCGCTGATCGGCAATTCAGGTGTTTCTGCCCTCCCGATGGCGCCGCGGGTTTCCCAGTTGATCGGGCGGCAGTATGACAAACACAATTTCCTGCTCGGGCACGCAATGGCAGCTTGCCTGGCCGGTTCCCTCGGCTCGCCTGCTGCAGCAGGCATGCTTCTGTCCATGTTCCAGTAAACGAAGGAGGACCACATGAAGACAATAAAGTTCATATATGCGATATTCTTTAGTTTGATGGTTGTTGTTACCTTCTCAGCGGTTTTACTTGCCGCAGACGCTCCTCTGCAGGATAAGCAGTGGGAAGCGCCGGTGATGCCGGGGGGCACTCTCGTGAAGACCGAGGACACGGCGGTTTTAATATCTTATAACCTGACCTATGAGCAAGTGTTGGCGTGGTACAAGAAATCCCTGGAGAATTACAAGGATGAGAAGTACCGGGATTGGAAGGAACAGATGTACATAGAGGATCAGGGCGGTGCCAAGTGGCACTCGATCGGCATCTACAAGGATGGCGGAGCCAGTACTACCGTGAAAATCGTAACAGACAACTGGACGTGGATTTTCAGCACACTCTTTATCCGATTTGCCGGAGTTTTTGTTATCCTTATAATTCTGTGGATATTACTCAGTATCTCGAATGCTATTATGAAGAAGGCCTTCGCCAAGGAAGCGGTTAAACCTAAGGCCTGACGAGATGCATCACCTCTCATCCTCCGACAGGCTCAGGATGAGAGGGAACATACTTTATAAATTACCGCAATTAAAGAACTCCGTTCATGGTGAGCTTGTCGAGCCATAAATGGAGTTCTTTTTAATTTCGAAGCAGCCGTCATACCTTACTAAAAACCTTCATTCGAGTGTTCCGGTCCGCAGCAAGTGCTCCTGCTTTGCAGCTTTCTTTCGCCTCGATGAATCAATTCTTATGATTCCCATATAAACCAGGATTACTGTGACGACCAGGAAGAGCCTTAAAGGTATTTTATTAGGTATCAGTTTAGAAAAATTTGGCTTTCTCCAATTTATTTTACCAATTATTTTAGGTGGTTGATTTGCCGTATCGCTCTTTGTATCTTGCTTGATTTGAATACCTGCCTGGTAGAAGTTTTCAATAATGCCTTTATCCTTGGCGTATCCGGAAAGATACGGAAAGGTTGCAAGAGGGATGCAGATGCCGAGAATGATGAGTATAATACCTGTCTTTGTTTCTCTATCCATGTCTTTTATAACCCCACGTTAATATATTCTTTTTCAGTTATAATACCCTGTACCGCCAGATCGTATTTCTCCACCGGGGCTGTCGTAATGATCTGGCAGTCAAACGCCAGCCCGATCGTGGGAACATCCATGCCGGCCAGAAATCTATCGTAATAGCCGCCGCCGTACCCGACGCGGTATCCCCGCCTGTCAAATGCCACGGCCGGAACTGCCACAAGATCAATGACCTCCCTGGCGACAAGAGGGCGCAAGCCCCTTTTAGGTTCGCGAATGCCGAAATATCCCGTTTCCAGATCGGCAAAGTTGGCGATGGAAAAAATATCCATCCCCCGTGTCTCCGGTTTACACAAGGGGACCAAAACCCTTTTTTTCTGTTTCCACAACCACTCGATAATGTAATCCGTATTGATTTCACTGCCGAAACTTAAAAAAATCATGACAGACGCACAATCCGAGAGCGGCGACAAATTAGTAAAATTACTGCATATTATCCGGCTCATCGCTTCCCGCTCTGTCCGTGGCAAGGCATTTCTCACGGTCAGGATATCTTTTCTGATCTTTTTTTTATCCTCGTCCAGCATTCTGAGCCATGCCCCCTTGTTTTCCTTCTATAGGTATAGGAAAGAGCTCCGCGTATGTCAAGAAAAATGGACGCAGGATACCCGGTGATAAATTCTCGAAAAGATAGTCCATCAGGTGACATTATCATTGACATGTCACTACGCCTCTCATTATACTCGGCAACCCCGATAAACGGGAAAAGCGCGTTAACGGAGTTGCTTACTGCCGGTAAACAATTTCTAACTCACTAAGCACGCGGTGGAAAGGTTGGCTCATGGAATGGATTACCTGGTTAATTGATGTATTTCTACACCTTGATCGGTACTTGGACATGATCATTAAATATTTTGGCCTCTGGACGTATCTTATTGTTTTCTTAGTCATTTTTTGCGAAACTGGCCTTGTTGTGACGCCAATTCTTCCGGGCGACTCCTTCCTTTTTGCCCTCGGTACGATTGCCGCCCTGGGCAGCCTGGAAATCAGACTGCTCATGATAGTCCTGATCGTGGCGGCAATTGCCGGAGATTCGGTCAACTATACCCTGGGTAAATTTTTTGGTCCCCGCGTCTTTCATCAACCGGGCGGACGATTTTTCAAACGGGAATACCTCGATAAAACTCATAAATTCTATGAAAAGCACGGCGGCAAGACCATTTTTCTGGCCCGCTTCATCCCGATTATCCGCACCTTTGCCCCTTTTGTGGCCGGCATTGGGAGCATGCAATACCGTCGTTTCCTGTTTTACAATATTTCCGGCGGAGTCGCCTGGACTGTTTTTTTTGCCCTCGGCGGCTACTACTTTGGCAATATCCCCCTGGTAAAACGTAATTTCACGATAGTGATCATGGCGATAATAATTATTTCCATCCTTCCGGGGATCATTGAATTCTTTCGTCAGCGCAGGGCATCCGCAGTATCATAGCCCCCTGCACCAAGGAAGGACAGTTATTTTCTTATTTTTTAATTGAATAGAAAGGCAAACCGGGTATGAAAAAAGTTCTGTTCTGCGTATTAATCGCCGGGTGGTTAATCAGTTCCGGCGCTCCCGCCCGAGCTGAGAATAACAATATCGTGAAGATCGGCGGCGATGTCACGATTACGGAGGGCGTCAAGGTAAAAAATGCCGTCGCCGTGGGCGGACAAATCACGGTCCGGGGTACGATTACCGGTCACGTCATGTCCATCGGCGGTTCTGTCGTGTTGACCAAAACCGCCCTGGTGGAGGGTAACGCCATTTCCGTAGGCGGGGTCGTTATCATGGGAAAGGGCGCCCGGGTTTACGGCAGCATAAAGGAGATCAACGCCTCCGATCTCTCCCAGTCACTGGCCTCCGTGTTGAACGAGGATTGGGAAGGCTGGTCCTGGGTTTTTGCCATCCTTTCCTTGCTCGTTTTTATCGGTATTCTCCTCGTCGCCCTCCTCATCGTTACCCTGCTCCCCAGGCCTGTGCGCAGCGTGGCTGAGGCGATCAAATACTCCCTCTTCAAGGCCTTCCTGTGGGGCCTCGTGGTGCTAGTGTCGGTGGTGCCGCTGGCCATATTGTTGACCATTTCCGTCCTCGGGATCGTCCTCATTCCGCTGGAAATGGCTATCGTCGTCGGTTCGGCCCTGATCGGGTTCATTGCCGCCGCCCAGTTGGCCGGAGAAAAGTTTTTTGCCCTTCTGAAAAAGCGGGATCAGAGCGTAATCACCGATATTTTCTGGGGATTAGTCATATTTTGGGCCATCGGTTGGATACCCCAATTCGGCTGGACGATCAAGGTCATTGCCGTGGTAATCGGTTTGGGAGGCGTCCTGATCTCCTGTCTGGGCGCCAGACAAAAATGGAAGAAAACGCACAGCAGCGGGGGAGAAGCAGATGGAGGCGGAACGCTCAGCGCTTGAAAATCGCGCTCGCCCTTTTGCTCCACCAGAAACGCCAGAGCAAACCGTTAGCGGTGCAGATGTGTAGCCCCCCTTCCCGAAGCGGGGGCCAGCGTAAAATGACTCATTGCTTTACCACCTCAATCGCTTTGGCAAGAGCTGATTCCAGCATGCCCATATCTGGTTTCTTAATCAGACCATGCTCCATCATCAGGTCTATCCCCTGGCGGGCTTCCAGGATATCGTGCCGGGTTTGGTTGTAAACGGCATCCCTGGTGAGCTGAAGGCGTGCGACTCCGTTCTTGATAGCTTCCATGGCCACATCGGCGGCCACGTGGGCGAAGACATCGGTTTCATCCATGGTGGGCATGATGTAATCCGGGCTCAAACCTTTATTTTCGGCAAAACGCGCCACCGAATAGGAAGCTGCGATAGCCATTTCGTCGGTCACCTTGCGGGCGCGAACCAGAAGCGAGCCCTTCAGAATACCCGGAAACCCGATAGAGTTATTTACCTGGTTGGGGAAGTCACCCCGGCCGGTCGCCACCACGTATGCCCCGGCCTCCTTGGCGGCATAGGGGTAAATTTCGGGTATCGGATTGGCGCAGGCAAAAACAATGGATTTGTCAGCCATACTGCTGATCCAGGCGGGTTTTATCACATCAGGGCCCGACTGGCTGAGGGAAATAAGAACATCTGCCCCCCGGGAAGCCTCTTCAATAGCGTTTATTTTTTGCGGATTTGTGGCCTCACACAATTCCCATTTGCGGTAAAAACGGGCGTCGGCCTTGATATCCTCCCGTCCCGTATGTAAACCGCCGGTAGAATCGAACAGAATTATTCTACCGGGATCGCCACCGGCTTTGATGATCAGGCGGGCAATGGTGGCATTCGCTGCACCGGCCCCAAAGAAAACGATCCGTACCTTATCCAGGTCCTTGTGCACAATTTTCAAGGCATTGATAAGACCGGCCAAGGTTACGGAACCGGTCCCCTGAGCATCATCGTGCCAAACGGGTATTTGGCACTCTTCCCGTAAAACATCCAGTACTTTGTAACAGTTAGGCTGCGATATGTCCTCGAGGTTCACGGCGCCGAAACTGGGCTGAAGCATCTTGACAAAATCTATGATCTTGTCAGGATCGTGCTCGCCTTGTTTATTATAGCTGTCAATACAAAGGGCAACGGCATCTATACCTCCCAGATATTTCATCAAAAAGGCCTTCCCTTCCATTACCCCCAAACCACCGGACGGCGTACAATCCCCATCACCCAGAACACGGGTGGAATCGGAAACCACCGCCACCAGATTGCCTCGATTCGTTAAGTCAAACGAGGAGTCGCTGTGAGCGCGAATGTTGGTCGAAATCTCAGAAACTCCGGGGGTGTACCATACATTAAACCAGTTGAAACCATATACCCCGGCCTTAGGCATGGTTTGTATCTTGCCGCCGTAAAATTTGTGAGCCAGTAACGATAATTCTTTAAGAAAGACGGTTTGCGCCCGGGCAATCTGTTCCTGCGTAAAATTTTCCGGGAATAGCTCGTTGATGTTCTTGAGTGAAAAATCAATTTTCGACATAGTGCCTCCTAATAGATCATCTTTTAAGGTTCTGTTTGATTCTCTTGTTGATCTCCTGACTCGTCAATGCCCGTTACGTCCCGCCAGATTGTGGTGAGGATGGCGAAGAAAAGCGGCCCCAGAATCAGACCGATAAGGCCCATAGCAACCACTCCGCTCACCACTCCGAGGATGATAGCCAAAGCAGAAATATTGCTTTTCCCTCCGATGACCAGCGGACGAATCAAGTTATCGGAGAGACTAACAACAATAGCGCACCACAACAATAACGCCACCGCCTTGGCATAGGAAACGTTAATGGCAACAATGACGACGAGCGGCACCCAGATAATGGCCGTGCCCACGGTTGGCAAAACTGCCGCCACAGCCGTGAGGATGGCGCACAGAACCGGCGCCGGGACGTCGGCGAAAAAATAGCCGATTCCGGCGAGTGCCCCCTGCAAAAGGCAAGTCAGCAGGGTGCCGACAATGACCGATGTTGTTGTCTCTCGAATATTTTGCAGATAATGGATGATTTTTTTCTGGTGAGTGGCAAAGAGCTTGAGACCGGCAAACAAAATCTTTTCACCGTCACGGTAAATGAAAAAGAGGATAAACATCGACAGTACCAGCACAAAAAAAAGTTCTGCCATGTTTTTGGCTGTGCTGGTTGCCACATCGAGAAGAAATTGTGAGGCGTTGGCCGCATATTGTGCCGGATAACTGGTAAGGTCAATGCCAAGCTTTGTTCCCAAGGCGATGAGCTTGCCGCCCAGAGGAAGATGGCTGAGAAAGCTCGACACAGACTGAGTAAAAACCAGTACGAGCCGCTCGCTCTCGCTGTACCATTCGGTAGCGTTTTGAGCAATCATTACGAACGGGGCGGCTACCGGCAGCATGATACAGAGTGTTATGACAAGAACCATGATGCCGGCCGAACAATTGGGGTGACGGGGTAACTGGCGGGCCAGTTTCTCGTAATGGGGAATGGTCGCAATGCCGATGATGAGCGACCAGGCCAGCGACTTGCCAAAGGGCGCCACAAAAAAGGCGAGCAGCCAAAGGGCGGCGACCGTTGCCAGGGCAGCCATTATGCTCAGGTATATTTTCCTGTCCATGGATTTTGTCTCATAATCATAAAATAGTAGCGCACGCAACGGCGCTATCCCGGCTTTCGGTCCTTAGCCAGGAATAAGATAACCTCAGCATGATGGCTACCCCTATCCATACGGCCCCGGCAAGCAGCAGCAGAGCGCTTTTCGGCACACCCCGCTTCCAGGCTATTTTGGGATTATTGGCAGGCATCTCTTTACAGCAATGTTTTCCGACTTACTAAAAACGACGCCCGCCGCCACCGCCACGTCGTCCACCGCCTCTGCTACCCTCAACACGGGGACGAGCTTCATTGACGTCAAGGGCCTGGCCATTCATATCTTTGCCGTGCAGTTGACTCATCGCTGATTTGGCTTCCTCGGCGGAAGGCATCTCCACGAACCCGAATCCTTTCGACTGGCTGGTATACTTGTCTTTGATGATATTGACTGCATCAACCTTGCCGAAGGCCGCAAAGGCCGTGCGCAATTCATCTTCCGTGACACTCTGTGCCAACTTGCCTACATAGATATTCATTTGGGGCTCCTTTGGTAGCAAATTAAATGGTTATCGTTACTTAACATCACTTCTCTTAAATTTATTTACTGCAGCGACTCTAATTAGATATGCCGGCTCTGTCAAGCTTAATCGTGAAAATACTAAGTACGTTCAATCATGCTGATTGAAAATTTTCTCCTTTCCCTGCACGGGGTTTTTTATTGCCTGACAAGAAAAAAGGGATTGACCGTCAATCGGAAAATCCCTTTTAATTTCTTATGGCTGGGGGAGAGGGGCTCGAACCCCCATTCACGGAGTCAGAGTCCGTTGTCCTACCATTGAACGATCCCCCAGCAGTAATGGTCTGTTGCCGGCATCTATAACAAAAACTAATTTTATTATCAATAGTAAAAAACTCGCGGAATTTTACTTGACAAAAAGCTTAAATATTAAGAGAAAAACAGTATGAAAAAGAGAACTGTGGGGTTATTCTTTGGGGGCATAAGTAATGAGGCTGACATATCAATAATTTCGGCCAAGAATATAATTAAATATTTTGATTATAAAAAATATAATTTAGTTCTGGTTTATTGGCACAAAAATAATCAATTTTATATTTTGAAAAACGCAGAAGAAATAAATAGTATTTCTGAAAAAAATAATATTAATGTTGGAGATTTTTCAAGACTATTTGATGTCGCTCTGCCGATTACTCATGGTAAATATGGAGAAGATGGCGCATTACAAGGACTTTTAGAAATCCAGAAAGTGCCATATTGTGGCTGCCGGGTTTTGAGTTCGAGTTTATGTATGGATAAAGCTGTCTTCAAAACATTTTTGGCGGGATATAAGATCAATCAGGTAAATTTTGATTTTATAGATCTGCGGGACAAAACACAAAGCGATGTTGAAAAGTGGATAGCAAAAATAAAAAATAATTTTGAATTGCCAGTTTATATCAAGCCTTCAAATTCTGGTTCTTCAGTCGGTATTAATAAAGTTACTGATTTTAAAAATCTGAAAAAAGCCGTAAGGGATGCGGCTCGGCATGATGATAAAATATTGGTCGAGCAAGGGCTTGTAAACCCCAGGGAAATTGAGGTGGCAGTGTTAGGTAATGAAGAATTAACAATATCTGATCCAGGGGAACTTGTTTTGGATGGAGCTTTCTATGATTTTGATGAAAAATATGAAAAAAACAGGACACAGGTAGCAATTCCAGCCAAGCTTGATTCTAAAACTAAACAAGAAATTAAAAATCTGGCAGAGAAAGTTTATCATCTTTGTGACTGCAAAGGCTTTGCCAGAGTAGATTTTTTTATAAATAATAACAGAGTATATTTGAATGAAATAAACACACTGCCCGGTTTTACGGATATTTCTATGTTTCCGCTGCTAATGAAAAGTGCGGGTATCTATTATAAAAACCTGATAAATATAATTATCAAATTAGCGAATTAAGATTTGTTCCACAGACCCGCTATTTCTAACGGGTTTTGCACGGTATGAAACTGTGTTGGATTGTTAAATGGTGGCGGTGCAGGGAATCGGACCCCGGACACTACGGATATGAGCCGTATGCTCTAACCATCTGAGCTACACCGCCTTCCGAGCGTCCTTTATTATAGTTGGGGCTCCTTGTCAACCCCCGATTGACGCTTTTGGAAAGCAAAGCTAAGGCCGCAAAATTAAAGGATATTATTTCTGCCTGATAGTCGCCGCTGCAATTTGCCAATGAAGAAGACGGTTCGGCGAATTTTTGGATGGATACAAGGATTAATGAGCAAAATTAAAGGGAAACAATATCCATCCGTTACGCAGGCAACGAACGCCGAGCACATCGGCATGGTGAAGGAAATATTCGGCGCCATCACCGAGAGGTATGACTTTCTGAATCATTTCCTCAGCTTAAGACGTGACTTCTTTTGGCGGCGCTTTGCCGTTCAGCACATGCGTTTTTTCCAGACACAGCGGTTGCTGGATGTGGCCTGCGGCACCGGCGATCTGGCCATGGATGCCGCCATGCGCTACCCTCATATCGAGGCCGTGGGGCTGGATTTTGTGCGGGAAATGATCGTCAAGGCCCAGCCCAAGCTGGGCAAGGCCGGCCTTAACCGCCGCATCCGGCTGGTCCTGGGCGACGCCACCTGGATGCCTTTTGCCGATGACAGCTTTGACGTCGTTTCGACCGGCTTTGGCATCCGCAATATTCCCGATCGGCTCCGGGCGCTGCAGGAAATGATCCGGGTGGCGGCGCCAGGAGGGCAGGTGCTGGTCCTGGAGATGACCGTGCCCCGCAACAAAGTCTTCAGGATTTTGCACATTTTTTATCTGGAGCAAATACTACCCCGTCTGGCGAAGGCATTTACCGCCAACGCCAATGCCTATATTTATCTGGCCGATTCCATAAAAAATTTCCCGCCGCCCGATCAATTTGCCGCCCTGATGGCCGAGGCAGGCCTGATCGAGGTCAAAAAATACCCCTTGACCTTCGGCATTACCTATCTGTTTTCAGGCGTTAAACCCTCTGTTTGAGTTCGGCGGCATATTCGGCAATACTCTGGCAATGATCGGAAATTTGTTCCAGATAGATCATAATTTCCACAAATATCGGCCCCGCCTCGGCGTTGCACACCTTTTCGCAAAACCTCACCAGATGTGATTCTCGGGCTGATTTTACTCGGGCGTCAATCTCTTCTTCCAGCCGGAAAAGCAAGGCGCTCTCTGCTTCATCCGGCTTGGCCAGCAAGTGCCCGGCATGCGCCAGGTTGTCCGCCACCAGATGGGCGATCTCCTGCAACTGGATTTGGGCGACAGGAGAAAAATCTACGTTTTTCTCAGCCTTGTCCTTCATCAGCCCGACGACGACAACTATCTGGTCGCTGATCCGGGTGATGTCATCCACTAAGCCTGTGAAAGCAAATAACTTGGCCGAGAGCGCCGGTGTGAGGTGATAGGTTGACACCTGACGCAGGTACTGCACTATTTCCTTGCGTAAATGGCTGACCGCCCAGGCGATATAAAGCACCTTCCGGCCCTTGCCCTCCCGGTATTCATCAATCATATTGATCAGTTCGGCGTACATACTTTGAGTCAGCATCATTTCTCGCGCCAGCTCTTTATGAACGCAGTCCAGGGCCTCACCGGCGTTGGCTAAACATTTTTCGTCGAGATATTCGGGCCAGAGCGGCAGCACCTGGTCTTCACCCGGCAGATACTTTTCGACCATGCGGGCGAAGGGGCGCAAAAAAAAGATGAAAGTAAGGGCGATCAAGAGGTTGAATAAAAAATGCCCCAGAGCGATCTGTTGCGCCGGCTGGCTCGCCAGGAATTGTATCAGCCCGATGAAATAAGGCAGCGCTAAAAAACATATTATGGCCCCGGCTAACTTAAAAAGAAAGTGCGCCAGGGCGCTTTTTCTGGCGCTGAGGCTTCCGGAAACGGCGCCGGCCATCAACGCGGTGACAGTGGTGCCGATATTAGCCCCGATCACCACCGGCAGGGCATTGGGCAAGGTGACAAGGCCCTGTTGGGCCAGAATTACCAGGATACTGATCGGGATGGCCGAGGCATGGATAAGACCCGTAAAGAGCAGCCCGATGCCCAATCCCAGGAGGGGATTGTTCGTTTCCTGCAAAAACCGGATCAGGGCCGGATTGTCGCGTAAAGGCGCCGTGGCCTGAGCAGCCAGATGCAAACCAAAAAAAAGGAGTCCAAAGCAAAAAACCACCTCCCCGCCGGAAGCCCATTTAGTTTTTCCCGCTAACCAGAGCGTACCGCCGACAATGATAAAAAGCGGGGATAAATCGGTGACTTTCCAGACCACTAACTGTACGGTCAGGGTAGTGCCGATATCGGCGCCCAGGATCATCCCGAGGGAGTGGTAAAAACTGATCAAGCCCGCGCTGACCATGCCGATAATCAAAACGGTAGTGGCGGAACTGCTCTGCAGGGCGATAGTGGAAGCCACACCCGTAAGCAAACCATAGACCGGCTTCCGGACGGCGTATTTTATATAAGCGCGTATCCGGGCGGTAAAAAGCAGTTGCATCTTGGCGCTCAGCTTCATCATCCCGAAAAGGAACAAGACGATGCCGGTAGCGAGCAGCACTATCCCCTGCAGCACTATCCCCCCATCAAATTTGTTTTATTCCACTTTTTTAAAGGCCTTGCCCTTGGTGCCGCAGACGGGGCAGGTCTCCGGCGCCTCTTTTTCGGACGTGTAGCCGCAAAGAGGGCAGACGTAGTAAGCGTAGCTCTCCCCTGCTTTCCCCAGGTTGTCCAGCAGCGTCTGGTAAAGCGCGGCGTGAATCTTCTCCACTTCGTTGGCCCAATGGAAGGTTTGCCCGGCCTCCTTGTTGCTCTCCGCCTTGGCCGCAGCAATCATGTCGGGATACATGTGCTTGAATTCATGCGTCTCCCCGTTGACGGCGGCCTGCAAGTTTTCCTTCGTGCTTGAAATCCCCTTCAGCGCCTTCAAATGATTGAGGGCATGCACCGTTTCTGCCTCCGCCGCGGCACGAAAAAGTCTGGCTGCCTGCGGAAATCCCTCCTTGTCCGCCTTGGCGGCAAAGGCCAGATACTTCCTGTTAGCCTGTGACTCACCGGCAAAAGCCTCTCTTAAATTCTCCTCTGATTTTGACATGGCTGGTTTCTCCTTTCTGTTGATGAAAAATTTTCTTGTTTGCATCGCCTTTTTCATGATGGCACTAACTGGCGAAGATCATGACTGTTTTTCCCCAGACCTTGATCAACGTGGCCGTCACCAGAAAAGATGATCCTGCTTCCATACCGGAACTCATCCGGAGGCATTAAGGATGTGGACAATAAATTAGGCGCCGAGGGCCGGGTACTCGTCCGCTATTCGGGAACGCAAAATTTATGTCGCTTCATGGTCGAGGGGCCCAATGCCGATTTGACGGAGCGTCACTGCCGTCAGATCGCGGCTGTGGTGCAGGAAAAGCTTACCTGACGTCGTGGCGCTCGTCACGCTGGACCGGGCCATGGGAATAATGTATGACCCCATTCGTTAGCTCGGCAATATATAGCCGTCATCTTGAAATAGTTTCAGGCATGCATCCGCAACATCTCTATCATAGAGGATGCCCTTATCCTTGGCAATTTCACTCAGCGCCACGTCAATCCCAAGGGCAGGACGGTAGGGCCGGTGCGAAGCGATCGCCTCCACCACATCGGCCACTGCAATAATCCGGGATTCCAAGAGAATGTCATCTCCCCTGAGCCCACGCGGATATCCGGAACCATTCATCTTCTCGTGATGCTCCAGCACCATCCGTGCAACCGGCCAGGGGAAATCGATGTCTTTCAAAATGTCATATCCGGACTGGGAGTGAACTTTGATCAGGCTGAATTCAATCTTAGATAAAGTTGTGGGTTTGCTGAGGATCTCTGCGGGAACGGATATCTTGCCGATATCATGAATAGTGCCTGCCGTCCGGATGCCGTCAATCTGATCACTTCTGAGGCCAATCTTCGCCGCAATAGAGCGGGCAAGATCGGCTACTCTGCGTTGGTGACCGGCCGTATAGGGATCTCTGATTTCAGCAGTTACGGCCAGGGCCTGAACAGTTGCCCCCAAAGCCTTTCGCAAACTTTGAAAACTATCATCTCGATCTTTCTCTGCCTGTTGGCGCTTATATGAAATAGCGCGTTCCCGAAGAATGCGCTTCAATCTGATAATCAGCTCTGTGGGCCGCACGGGTTTTTCGATGAAGTCATTGGCGCCGTTCTCTATCGCCTGTTCATAGGTGAAATCTTCATAGTAGCCTGTAACGACTATAACTCCGGAATCATATTTTTCCTTGATAATCCTTGTCAACTCAAGCCCGCTCATATCGGGCATTTTAATGTCCGTTATAATCACATCGAAAACTTTCTCCTCCAAAGCCCGCAAGGCCTCTCCGGCGCTATTACAATAGATACAATCGAATCCGGTGCATTTGCTTATGAAATTCATAAGCATTTCCCCGAGCGACCTGTCGTCATCTACGATCAAAACATGAGCAGGATATAATTCGCTTTCATTTATGCTGAGTTTGTTCATGTTTCAGATTTCTCCGGAGATAAATTTTGGCTTGCGATCATAATTGTGTAGCATGAATGGGAGGAAAAGACAAATAAAGTACATTATTTCTGCAACCGGTACCGGATATCCTGCTTCAGCAGCGTCTCCAGAGAGGCATCAAAATATTCTTTTTTACAATCGAGTTTGTCGATGTTTCCGTCCCGAACATAGGTCATATACCGGCAACCGCCGAAACAAAGGGGCAAATACACGCAGGCGGCGCATTCCGGGTTTTTATAAATGCCCAGCTTAAGAGCTGCGTAATAATCACTGACTCCTGTTTCCAGATTTCCCGCGGCAAAATCTTTTTTACCGATAAAGGCCGGGCACTTATAGATAACCCCGTCATAATTGACCACATAAGCATCCGTGGTTTCGATCATGCAGGCCAGAGGGGTCGGCTTGGGCGTATGGTACCCCCGCTTGAGAATCTCTTCCCGCAAGAAGGCTCCCGCTTTTAGCAGCCAGGGTTCTTTAATGGAAACACAGCCGCTGGTATATTCGATGGGCGACATGCCGTCTTGCGGCCGGTTGACAACGGCGTCAAATTTCACATAGGCAATTTTATCCGGCGTAAGTCCTTCTGCCTCCAGATAATCGAGAAGCAGTACGAACCTTTCATAATTATGTTCCGTAAAATTTCCACCGATGCCGACCTTCACCAAGTCACAGGTAGCTTTAATATTCCTGATAATGGCGTCAAAACTGCCTGCGCCGGACTTAAAAGGACGCTGGGCGTTGTGAATTTCCGCCGGTCCATCTAGGGTGATCTTGACGCTTTTCAGGCCCAGGGGAACCAGTATGCCGGCCGCCTTTCTGGTAAAGAGCGATCCGTTGGTGACCAGCGTAAAAGAATACACCGCACCCCGGCTGGCGGCAAAAGATCTCGCTGCTTGAGAAATATATTGAATAAGATCAAGGCTGAGAAGGGGTTCTCCGCCGTAAAAATCAATGAGTAGCGTATCCTGATTATCTCTGAAATTGTCTTTGATAAAGGCAAGTAAGCGATCCGCCGTGGCCTCGGATAGGTATAGGTTTCCCTTGAGGCCTTCTTCAAAACAGTAGGGGCAGGCAAAATTGCAATCCAGGTTCAGGACGGCAATAATGTTTAACCCCCTATTGTGGGGATTCCGCTCATCCAAAAAACCGAGCATGACTCGTTTTTCCGCATCTCTATCCGCCACGACCATGCCTAATGATGCTAACTTGGCCTCAGCGGCGGGGGAAAGTGTTCCTCTCTCCATGGATTGATATGTTTCTCGATCCAGCAGAATTGCGGATGCTTTTTTGGTAGAAAAGACCAGGAGCTGACCGGGGTTATCCGGGTAGGGATATGTCTTCAGATAATAGGAGGGCTGCATATTCATTAAGAAAGGTTACATACCCGCATCAGCCTATAATACCCCGCCGCAAGAGGACGTATCCGCTCACGCACACTATACGCCACACAGGGCGGAGAGTAAAACCCCGGATGATTGAAAAAAGGGGCGCTTGATAGGCAGTTGCGCCCCTTTTTCCTTAATTCCCTCTATACGGCATGAATATCGACCAACAACATACCGACAGTGGCCCTATCAATGCCTCCATGTCGATCCCCTCATCGAGAACAATAATTTCCTGCTTGGTCTCTTTTTTTTCCTCTTTCATTTGTCCCTCCCGTTATAAGTGGTTAAGAGGCTGCCATGCCAAAATAGAAGTTATTCTGTCACGGCAAGTCCGATCCAATGTATAATTATGTACTCTTAGTAATTTACAGCATAAAAGGCAAGCTTAAAAGGTGGTTTTTATTCCTGCCTCGACCCAGCGTCCCGGATTCTTACTATCGGCCAGGGTATACTGATCGCCGTCAAAAATGTTGTGGGCCGTCAAAAAGAGTTGGGCGGCAAATTGCCGGGTATCTATAATCTTTCTCGCCAGATTCAGGTCCCAGATAAAGTCGCCATAATCGGCCTGAAAAGCCCCATCCAAGTCCCACCAGATATAGTGCCCGAACAACTGGGCCTGCCAGGATTTCCGGTCGTCATATTTCACCCCGAGGTTATAGGCGTACCTGCCTCGGGATTCTGTTTCACTGTCAGACTTGATCGCGACATAGGCGAACCCCGCGATCGCGGAGACGTTATGCCAGGGCAGCGTTTCCGCTTCCAGTTCCAGACCCTGTCGCCGGCTGTTGCCTTTATTGACGATCAGATCATTGTTGGTAGGCGGTCCGGCGGCGCCCGCTTCCCTCATCAGTTGATTATCCAGCTTGTGATAAAAGATGGTGCCCTTTATCCAGAGATAGTGGGTTATGGCGGATTCCAGGCCGGCCTGATAGGACCAGACGCTTTCATGCTGAAGGGCTGGGTTGGGCTCCAGAAACAAGCCGCCGGATGAAGTCGCCGATAGCGGCGGCAGCGTGAAGCCTCTGGCTACAGACGCCCGGGCCAGGGAATTTTCTCCCAGTTTGTAGGTAACACCCAGGCTCGGACTCACAAAGGAGCCGATAATGCTGTTGTAATCATACCGGATGCCCGGGGTTATGGTCCACCGGTCCAGGGCGATGGTGTCGTTGGCATAGAGGGCCCATTTGGTTATGGCCGGCTGGACAGCCGATGTTGCCGGAAGACCGAAGGATTGCAGAGTTGGCCCAGCCTGCAGCGTTTGATCAAGTGTCCCCCGGTCCGCATCAATCCCCAGCACGGCCGTGTGCAACCCCTTGGTCCACACCAGTTTACCCCTTGCCCCCGTGGTTCGCTCGTCGGCTGTATTCTCTAATAAAAACTGCGGCGTAGGGGATAAAATTCCCAGTCCCAATGTATCCGTGCTCAGACTGGTTTTCTGTTCCACCGTGTGCACCGAGAGGCTCAGGTCGAGATCCGGGGTCAGTGAGGCCCTAATCGTGGCAGCCAGGAAAGAGGAACGGGCATCCGATGACGTTGTTGTATCGCCGCTGGGAACATCACCAAAGTGGTTTTTCGGCTTGCTTATGCCCATGGTCAAGCCAAGGTCAATGCCCTTCGCCACGGGGATGCTGAACTTGGAAAAATAACTTTCGGAAGCAAATCCCTTGGAGGATTTCAGACCATCCGACTCCTGGCGACCGGCAAAGAGATAATACCCCACCGGCCCGGCCAGGCCGGAGACCTGGGCGCTGTAATCCTGGGTATTCCCCTTACCGTAGGAAGCTTTTACCATGCCGGTAGGTTTCTCCGTTGTTCCGGCGGACTTGGTCAGGATATTGATTACGCCGCCCAGGGAAGACCCCCAGGCCGACGACGCCGGTCCTTTAATGATCTCGATGCGCTCGATGATGCCGACGGGGATTGAATTGGTCTCGGCGCTGCCTTCGGACAGGAAATTCCAGGGGATGCCGTCAACGAGCACCAGGACGTGCCGTTGTTCGGAACCCTGAATACTAATCAGAGAATTTGCGCCGAAATCCTGGTTGAAATTGACGAAAAGGCCCGGTACCCGGTTCAATACCTCGGCCACGGTATGGGCATTCATCGCCTCGATGTCCTGGGCCCTGATCACGGTGACATTTTCCGCCACCTGGGAAACAGGTTTCGGATTTCTGGTGGCCGAGATCACCAGATCTTTTTCCTGATAAAAGAGGCGGAGGGTTTGCATCTCCTCCTGGGACTGGGCGGATGCGGTACGGCAAAAACCGATCCCCGTCAGAAAAAAAGCGGTTAAGAAAATACCGGTAGTTAATAAGCGACGCTGCACTATATTCCCCATGGAGAACAAGAGAAAAATTTTTATTTTCAGAACGATAAACTTGTGGTAGTTTATATAGCGTTCATTTAACTTTTTCAAGAGTTTATTTGCATCTGCATTTTTAAATTTTCAACACCGGTAACAAGGATTATAGTGGGAAAAAGGATCCTAACCCCGATAAACGGGATAAGTGCGTTAACGCATTTGCTTTCTGCTCGAAAGCAAATGCTAACTACTAATAAGTTTACAAAATTATTTTTTGCCGGAAAAACGCAAAAAATAATTTCTAACTTACTAATACTTCTGTTGCTTTTAGCATCCTTAATCGCGTCGGCAGAAGCCGGACAGAAGGTCCTGGCTATCCAGAGCGTCCCGGTTGCGCCCTATGAGCAAGCCATTAAGGGATTTGAGCATGTTTACGGCTCAGCGGTCGAACGGCTTCTTATCTCCGATTTGAAAGAAATAGATGTTCTTAAGAAGATTCGTGAGATCAGGCCGGATATGCTGCTTGCCGTGGGCAGGGATGCCCTGTTAAGTGTCAAACACCTTACAACCATACCGGTTATCTATTGTATGGTTTTGAATCCCCGCTCCCTCCTTTCCGATGAGAAAAATATCAGCGGCGTCAGCATGAATCTGCCGCCGGAGAAACAGTTGAGCGAGCTTTTAAAGATGCTTCCAGCCGCACGTGACATTGGCCTCCTCTATGATCCTGATCAAACCGGCATTTTCGTTCAGGGGGTGCGCAATGCCGCCGTCAGGATGAACGTCAATTTGACGGCAACGGCGGTGCACCGTTCCGGGGACGTCCCAGCGCTCCTCAATACGATGAAAGGCAAGGCAAACGTCTTTTGGATGCTTCCGGACATCACAGTGATAACTCCGGAAACACTTAAATCCATACTTCTCTTATCCCTGGAAAATAAAATGCCGATCCTCACATTTTCAGAAAAATACCTGGAACTCGGGGCCATGCTCTCTATCGGGATCGATCCCTTCGATGTGGGGTCCCAAGCGGGAGAGATGGCGCAAAAGATCTTTTCAGGCGGCAATTTTATGGAACCCCAGCATGTTGATGCCCGCAAGGCATCGCTGTCTATTAATGTAGGCATAGCCAGGAAATTCGGCATTGTTCTTGATCAACAAGTTATCAGAGACGTCAAGATCATCCGGTGAGGTATATTACATGCGGTTTAAGTTTATGAAGATCTTCAAGAAAAAATTTGGCGTTAAAATTTTCGTGATTTTTTCCTTATTCATGTTTGTCATCACATTCTCTTTTGCTGCCTTCTTTTATTATCATCAGAGTAAGTCGTTGACCGATGGGCTTGTACAAAACAACCTCTTGCTTACCGGCATCCTGGCCTACAATTCAAAAATCGGCGTGTTTTCTGAAAATGAAGAACTGCTCAAAACCCCTGTGGATGGGATATTTCAGCAGGAGGAGATCGTGGAAATATCCATCTACAATCAGCAAGGGCGTCTGCTCTTGAGGCGGGAAAGGTCCGGGACAGAGGCTGGGAAAAAACAGGCGCAAGCGGTGGAAAACGGTGGACGAGTTGAAGCCGGGATATTACTTAAGGCATCTAAGGCACCTTCCCCCTTTTATCTTGCCGGCGGGGATAAAATGGAATTCTGGTCGCCTGTCGTCGCAAGTTCAGGGTATAAGACCGCCGAATCCTTGTTTATAGATAAAGAATCGCTGGCAGGCGAGAAACGTATTATCGGATTTGTCCGGATAACTGTGGGTAAGGCGGCCCTTAATAAAAAGCTTGGCGCCCTTTTAGTGAAAAGCTCCTTGATCGGCATTGTCTTTTCGTTTGCCGGTTTTGGAATTATCTATTTCCTGGCGAAACGGATAGTGATTCCGCTTAACAGATTGATAGAAAAAGTGCAAATCGTGGGAAAAGGAAACTTTGGTGAAAGGGTCTCTGTCGAGATGGAGGATGAAATCGGCCAGTTGGCCATGGCCTTTAATCAAATGTCTGAATCCTTGCAGAGACGGGAGGAGGAAAAAAGGCGTCTTGAAGAACAGCTCAGGCATTCACAAAGGATGGAAGCGATCGGTACGCTTGCTGGAGGCATCGCCCACGACTTTAATAATATCATCGGAATTATTATGGGGTATGCGCAGTCGGGACTGCTGACTAATCCCGGGAAGACCGAGATGGACCATCATTTAAAAGAGATTTTCCAGGCCAGCAACCGCGCCAAAGACCTGGTAAAGCAGATCCTCACCTTCAGTCGTCAGGGCAAACAGGAACGAAACCCTATCCTGATCAGACCTATTGTCGAAGAAGCCCTGAAAATGGTGCGCACGGCATTGCCGGACACCATCGAGATACGCCCTGACTTCAAATCCGGTCTGTCCCCTGTTTTGTCCGATCCATCGCAGATCCATCAAGTGCTGATGAACCTGTGCACCAACGCAGGTCATGCCATGCAAGACAGCGGGGGGGTGTTGGAGGTGAAGCTGGACGAATGGGAGATCAATGCCGGCGATCCTGACCTGTCTATCGATATGAAGCCCGGACGATACCAGGCACTGACCATGAGCGACACTGGCCATGGCATGGATGCTTCCGTCAAGGAACGGATTTTTGATCCCTTTTTTACAACAAAAGGGCCGGGGAAGGGAACCGGCATGGGGCTGTCGGTCGTCCATGGAATCGTAAAAACCCATGGCGGCAACATTACCTGCCACAGCGAACCGGGAAAAGGGACGACCTTTAAAGTATTTTTCCCCACGATTTAACGAAGTTGCTTGCCACCGGCAAGCAACTTCTAACTTACTAAGAAACGAGGTAGCAGATGGGCAGATTGTTCGGGACAGACGGAATAAGAGGCCAGGCCAACTCCTATCCCTTGACGGTGGAGATGTTTATCAATATCGGCAGGGCCTTGGCCCACCTTTACCGTCAGCCCGGACAGCACGTTCCGCAGATAATCATCGGGCGGGATACGCGCCTCTCCAATGATATGCTGGAGAGTGCCCTCGCGGCCGGCATCTGTTCCGCCGGGGGCAATGCCTTGATAGCCGGTGTGCTGCCGACACCCGGGGTCGCTTTTTTGACCGGCAGACTGCCGGCTGATGCCGGGGTTGTCATCTCGGCCTCCCATAACCCCTTTGAGGATAACGGCATCAAAATATTCGGCCCGGGCGGATGGAAACTTGCCGATGAAAACGAGCTGGACATTGAATCGTGGCTGCTGGACCAGGATGCATCGTTCCTGAGCGTGGCGCCCGATCAGTGCGGCCGGATTTCCCGGCTTGTTGACGCCGAAACGCGCTATATGGATTTTGTCAAAAGATCCTTTCTGCCGACCACCAATCTCGACGGGGTCAACATCGTTCTGGATTGCTCCCACGGCGCCGCATCGTACATAGCGCCCGAGACTTTCCGGCAGTTAGGCGTGCGGGTCTCGACTCTCTTTAACACGCCCAACGGCGTCAATATTAATCTGCACTGCGGTTCTCAGCATCCGGAGGCCCTGGCCCGGGCCGTGGTGGAACAGGGCGCCGCCGCGGGTTTTGCCTTCGATGGCGACGCCGATCGGTTGATTGCCGTGGATGAAAAAGGGACCGTGCTGACGGGGGACCAGATTTTGACCATCTGCGCGGCAGCGCTGAAAAAGGCCGGGCGGCTCACAAACAATCTGGTTGTCCGGACAGTCATGAGCAATTGCGGCATGGGGGTTGCCTTGCAGTCCCTGGGCATTGATTCGGTCATGACCGATGTGGGAGATCGGGCGGTTCTCCTGGCAATGCAGAACCGGGGCGCCGTCATCGGCGGCGAAGATTCGGGACATCTCATATTTTTAGAACATCATAACACGGGGGACGGTATGATTACCGCGTTGCAGGTGCTGGCCGTCATGCTGCAGGAAGGCCGCCCCCTGTCGGAACTGGCGCAGGTCATGACTGTTTTCCCCCAGACCTTGATAAACGTGGCCGTCACCAGAAAAGATGACCCCGATACGATACCGGAACTTGTCAAAATCATTAAAGATGTGGAAAATAAACTGGGTGCGGCGGGCCGGGTGCTCGTCCGCTATTCGGGCACGCAGAATTTATGCCGTGTCATGGTTGAGGGGCCGAACGCCGATTTCACGGAACGTTACTGCCGTCAGATCGCCGCCGTGGCGCAGGAAAAACTGGCCTGACAACGCATAAGGAGGACACGCGTGCACTCATCCGGTTCCTGGAAGGAGCGGGCGCGGGTCTTGAAGCAAGAGACCTTCACGCTCGTCGTCGCCTGCCGTCACCCCCGCGTCCCCTGGTATGCAAAGGCGCTGGCCCTGCTCGTCGTCGGCTACGCCCTCTCCCCGATTGATCTCATCCCCGACTTCATCCCCGTCCTTGGCTATCTGGACGATCTGGTTTTGATACCGCTGGGAATCCTGCTCGTCATCCGACTGATCCCGGAGGAGGTCCTCGCAGAGTGCCGCCGGCAAGCGGAGGAGATCGTCGGACGGGCGACGCGGGCGGGCAAGATTGCGGCGGTGGTCATCGTAGCTATCTGGGTCGTGACTGCGGCCCTGCTCCTCTGGTTGATATTCCGGGCGCTAAATCGCCCCTGATCTTACCGGAAGCATATAAGCCATCCTGAAGATCATAATTTCCTTGCAATATAATGTGTTTAGGGGTAGCCGTAGCCATGGTAACGGAACGATTGCCGGCTAAGGCTGGAAGCGAACTATTTATCGTTGACAACAGCGATAAGGACTGGAAGGTCCGGAACTACTTGGAACAGTGGGCCGACCTGTCCGTCTCTTTCGATATTGCCACCGGCTACTTTGAGATCGGCGCCCTGCTCGCCCTGGACGGCCAATGGCAGAAGCTCGAAAAGCTGCGCATCCTCATGGGTGATGAAGTTTCACGGCGGACAAAGCAAGCCCTGATGGCCGGCGTCCAAACAGCCGGGACGATCCTCGACGCCAGTATTGAGAAGGAAAAGGAACGCGACGATTTTCTGTCAGGTGTGCCTCCCATTGTTGATGCCCTCCGGAAGCGGCAGATCGAATGCCGTATCTATACCAAAGAAAAATTTCACGCCAAAGCCTATATCACCCATGCGAAGCACGCCGTCGTCGGTTCGGCGGCCCTCGTTGGTTCCAGCAACTTCACCCATCCCGGACTGACGGACAACGTGGAGCTGAACATCCAGGTGCGGCGGGAGGTTGAGTTGCTTCAGGAGTGGTATGACCGGCACTGGAACGAAGCCCATGAAATAACGGAAGAAATCCTCCGGATTATCGAGCGTCACACAAGGGAATACAGCCCGTTCGAGATCTATGCCAAGGCCCTGCAGGAATTTTTCCGCGCTCATGAGATGACGACGGGCGAATGGGAAAATGGCACTTCCCGCATGTATCCCGTCCTCGACCAATATCAAAAGGAAGGCTACCAATCCCTGATGAAAATCTCCGGCCAGCACGGCGGCGCCTTTCTATGCGACGGCGTCGGTTTGGGGAAGACCTTTATCGGCCTGATGGTCATCGAGCGGCTTGTCGTTTACGAGCGGAAACGGGTTATGCTGCTCGTGCCGAAGGCGGCGCGCAAGCCCGTCTGGGAGAGCGCCATCCGTCGCTACCTGCCCCATCTTGGCGGCGGGGATTTTAGCAATCTGGCGATCTACAACCATACCGATCTGCTCCGTGCGGGTGAATTTCCGGCCCGTCTCGAACGCATCAAGGAGATGGCCGATGCCATAGTCATTGACGAAGCCCATCACTTTCGCAATCCGGGTGTCAAAGGGGAAAAATCAGGCAGGATCACCCGTTATCGCCACCTGTACGATATTGCAGATGGCAAAAGCATGTTTCTGCTGACGGCCACGCCCATAAACAACCGCCTCCTTGACCTCCAGCACATGATCGAACTATTTACCCGCCTCAAACCCGATTTTTTTAAATCTACCCTGGGAATCCACTCCCTCGCCGGCCACTTCCGCAAGATGGAAAAAGATCTGGAACAGATCGTTTTTGGGCAAGCGGCAGAGAATGACGGCATGGAAACCAATGCCGTGGAAGCGGAGAGGGTTCTGCTGAACGACAATCTATTCCGAGCGCTCGTTGTGCAACGCAGCCGTGCCTACGTGAAGGCCAGCCAGCTCCAGCAAGGCGGCTATGCAGCCCTATTCCCCCGGCGGGGAGATCCCCAGGTTGCTCACTACTCCATCAAGAAGACGTACGGCCGGCTCCTGTCCATGCTGGAAGAGGCTTTCTCCAGGGAGAAACCTCTGTTTTCACTGGCGATGTACTATCCCCTGGCCTATTACAAAGGCCCCGACACCACGATTGATCCCCTGAAGGCAGGGCGGCAGCGGGAAGTGGTGGGACTGATCAGGACTCTGTTCCTCAAGCGCTTTGAGAGTTCCGTCTATGCTTTCAATCTATCATGCAACGCCCTGCTGGTTAAGCTCCTGGCCTTCGCCACGAAGAACAGCAAAACCTCCTCGGAATCCAACCGTCTGGACCGCTGGAAGGCCCAGCATGGGGATTCTATCCGTCATGTAAGCGAACAACGGAATGACTTCTTCGGAGGGGATCGGGAGGAACTGGGCGAAGATGAACTCGTCACCGAGGAGATGCTGGAGGACGTGGAAGAGCTCAACCGGGATGAATACCGCGTGGAAGAGATCCTGACCGAGATTTTTCTCGACATGGATCAGCTCACCGAATTTATTAAAGAACTTGAGAAATTCAAGCCCTCTCACGATGACAAGCTCCTCGCCCTGATTCGCCTGCTTAAAAACGATGCCGTCCTCAAGAAACATAAGGTCATGATCTTCACGGAGTATCTGTCCACGGCGCGCTATCTGAAGAAAGAGCTCCTGGAAGCCGGAATAGAGGGCATTGACGAGGTGGACAGCGCCACGTCGCGTGATCGGGGCGAGATCATTCGGCAATTCGCGCCCTATTACAATGATGCCTCGTCTGCCACGCTAAAAGAGGAAAGCCTCACTGAATCCAGAGTTCTCATCGCCACGGATGTGCTTTCCGAAGGCCTGAACCTGCAGGATGCAACGCGCCTGATCAATTACGATATTCACTGGAACCCGGTCCGCCTCATGCAGCGCATCGGCCGTGTTGATCGGCGGCTGAACCCGGAGATCGAAGAAAAAATTCTGACCGACCACCCCGACCAGAAAATGATCCGGGGCGCCGTGGCGTACTGGAACTTCCTGCCGCCTGATGAACTGAATATCCTGCTGAGCCTGTACAGCAGGGTCACCCACAAGACATTGCGGATATCCAAGACCTTCGGCATCGAAGGCAAGAAGCTTCTAACCCCGGAAGACGATTACGATGCCCTGAAGGATTTCAATCATGCCTATGAAGGAACGACATCCATTCTCGAGGGTATGCACCTCGAATACCAGCAACTCCTGAAGGACTACCCCGATCTCGCGGCGCGCCTGGCGCTTCTGCCCGGCCGGGTCTTCAGCGGCAAGGCCCACCCCCAAACCGATGCCAGAGCGGTCTTTTTCTGCTGGGCGCTTCCCGCCCTGAGCAAGAAACCGGATGGATCGGAGACCTGGAGCGAAGAAAACGGCACAACGGGCTGGTACCTCTACGATCTCATCGGAGAGCGCATCATTTCGGAGCCGGCGGACATCATTGGCCTGATCCGCAGCAAGCCGGAAACACCGCGTAAGCGGGCAATACCGGACAAAACTCTCGCTGAAATAAGAACATCCGTGGAAAAGCACATCAAGAATACCTACTTCAAGCGGGTGCAGGCCCCTATCGGCGTGAAGGCCATCCTCAAGGCCTGGATGGAGCTGGGATGAAGTATTGCGAACCTTGGCCTGACAGATGATAAAGAAAACTAATTTTGATCAATACTTGGAGGAGAAGCTCCAGGACGAGGACTTCAACGATCGCTTTCGGAAGGCAGATAAAAATTGGGATAAGATTCTGAAGGTGAAGTCTTCCCCTGAAAAGGATATTCAGGAACCCGGAGGCATTGATGACCCCTGACCCTCTCGACCGCATCCGTTCCATCCGTGACATTCCCGCCCTGATCGCATATCTCCGCGACGAACTGGACTGGCCCATCGAAGCGGACGATTTTGATAAGTTTACTTTCGACTATGAGCCTGAAGAACTGGGTATTGATGCTTCAACCGCCACGCAAATCGAAGAGATCAAGCAACTGCGCCCCCTCGTTTCAAACCAGCCCTGGGGTATTTTCTTTATCCGCTTTGAACCAAAACGCCTGCCGGTCGTTGTCCTCCGCCGGATACTGAGCCAACTGGTTGTCCGGAAGCGCGCCTCGGCAAGTAAATCAGATCTGGCCACCTGGAACCTCCATGACCTTCTCTTCATTTCCAATTACGGGGAAGACGACCAGCGCCAGATCACCTTTGCCCATTTCACTCAGGATGCCACCTCCGGCGATCTGCCTACCCTGAAGGTGCTCGGCTGGGACGATGCCGCCACGGCCCTCCACATTAGCAACGTTCACCACGAACTGAAGGAAAAGCTCCACTGGCCGGAGAATGAAAAGGACCTGGACAGCTGGCGGGAGAGATGGTCATCCGCCTTTACCCTGCGTCATCGGCAGGTCATCACGACGTCGAAAGATTTGGCCATCCGTCTTGCCGACCTGGCCCGCCGCATCCGCCGCCGCGCCGGTCAGGTGCTGGCCGTGGAAACGGAACGCGGCCCGCTGCGCAAGCTGCACAAAGCCTTCCGCGCTGCCCTGATTCATGACCTTTCGGAAGACGACTTTGCCGACATGTACGCCCAGACCATCGCCTACGGCCTGCTGGCGGCCCGCGTCTCCCGCCCGATGGGTATCATCGCGGAAAACGTGACCGACATGGTCCCGGTGACCAATCCTTTTCTTCGGGAGATGCTGGGGACATTTCTCACCATCGGCGGCCGGAAGGGCAAGATGGATTTCGACGAGTTGGGCATTCAGGACGTCGTTGATCTCCTCAACAGCCCGGACACCCATATGGAGGCGATCCTCCGCGACTTCGGCAATCGCACCCGACAGGAGGACCCCGTCATTCACTTTTACGAGCTCTTCCTGGCCGAATACGACAAGAAAATGAAAGTTAAGCGGGGCGTCTTCTACACCCCGCAACCCGTGGTCTCCTATATCGTCCGCAGTGTCCACGAACTCCTGCAAACTGAATTCGGTCTCGCCGACGGCCTGGCCGACACGACTACCTGGGGCGAGATGGCAAAAAGAAACCCTGCCATCAAAATCCCGGAGGGCGTATCCGAGGAGGAACCTTTTGTTCAGATCCTTGATGTTGCCACCGGCACGGCCACCTTTCTCGTGGAAGTGATTGATATCATCCACAAAACAATGACGGCCAAATGGGAAAGGGAGAAACGTCTGGAGCTGGAATTCGATCGGCTCTGGAATGAGTATGTGCCGAAACATCTCCTCCCCCGGCTCTACGGCTACGAACTGATGATGGCTCCCTACGCCATTGCCCACATGAAGATCGGCCTGAAACTCTTTGAAACGGGCTACCGTTTCGGCTCCAACGAACGTGCCCATGTCTACCTGACCAATGCCCTCGAACCGCCGTCAATACTGGCTGAGCAGGCTGCCGCGAACTTGTTCGAGGCGCTTGGCCACGAGGCACAGGCCGTCAATGCAATCAAAAGCAACAAACGCTTCACCGTCATCATCGGCAATCCGCCGTATTCCAATTTATCAGCTAATCTAAGCCCTGAATTACGTGTTCCTGTTGAAAAATACAAGTTTATTGATGAGGAACGTATTAGAGAACGTGGTGCATTGTCTCTTGAGAAAAACATTAACGACGACTACGTGAAATTTGTCCGCTATGCACAATTAGCTGTTCAGCAGATGGGAATTTATGGCCTCGTTACAAACAATGGATTTATGGCTAACCCAACATTGCGGGGCATGCGTTACAGCTTGATCAACTCGTTCCCAAAGTTCTATATTTTGAATCTTCTCGGATATGCAGGCACAAGTACACGTAGAATGAGCGAAACGCCTGATGTAAATATTTTCGATATAGCAAACGCCGGCGTTGCTATTCATTTAGGATGTCGCGGGCCAAAGGAGCACGCTTTTGTCGGGTATGCAGAGATGATAGGTTCAAGAGAAGCAAAATATAGATTTCTCTCTGATCACACGGTACAATCAACACCATTTGTCTCTGTTAACCCCGAGCTACCTTTCTTTTTGATGGAACCAACAGATACAATAACAAAGAAAGAGTACGAAACTGGCATGCCTCTTCTCCAACTTTTTAAAGTTAACAGCACAGGCATAAGAACGCTTAGAGATGATTTTGTAGTAGACTTTGAGGAAAAACCAATTCTTGACCGAGTATCGAGATTTAGAGACTCTAATGCATCGGATAAGGATTTATGCGGCGAACTAGGGCTTGAAATGCCCGGATGGTGGAACATCGCGAAATCACGGCAAAGTATTCGCCGGGAAAGTGGCCCAAAGCAATTTATTCGGCTCTTCAACTATCGCCCTTTTGACGTTCGGCGGTTATTCTACCATGATTCTCTTGTTGGCTCTCCAAGGCGACCTATTATGCAGCATATGGAGCCAAGAAGTAAGAATTTAGCCCTTCATATATGCAGACAGCTTTCAAGCCCAACGTGGCAGCATGTCTTTATAACACGAGGGTTGACAGATGACTGCTACGTTTCAAACCGGACTAAAGAGCGCGGTTATACTCTCCCACTTTACTTGACTTCAGCAACCGGACAACTTGGATTAGGTGATATAGCGACGAATTTTAATCTAGAATTCTTTAAGAACAAACTGCCACATGAGTTTAGCGAAGCCTCAGAAAAGACAATCCTATATTATGTGTACTGCATTCTTTTCAGTCCATCTTACCGTTGCCGGTATTCCGATTTTCTTAAGAGAGACTTCCCCTGCCTGCCACTAACAAGCAGCATAGAACTGTTCAATTCGCTTGCAGAACTCGGCAGCGAGCTTGTCGCCCTCCACCTCGTCGAAGCCCCGGTGCAGACGGGCATTTCCATCCAGTATGATAAGATCGACGGCTGGACCTTTGCTTACACCACACCGCCACCTGTTTGCATCGCCTTCGCCGGCCCGGCGGAACCGGTGGTTGACAAGGTAGGCTGGTCCGACAGTACCGTCTGGATCAATGCCATCAAGCCGAAGAAGGGCGCAACTGACATAAAAGTCACCGGCACGGTCGGCTTCCGCGGCGTGCCGGAGGAGGTCTGGAACTTCCATATCGGCGGCTACCAGGTCTGCCAAAAATGGCTCAAGGACCGGAAGGGAAGGACGCTCGGCGCCGACGATCTCGTCCATTACCATCGCATCGTCGTGGCCCTCCACGAAACGATCCGCCTCATGGCCGAGATCGACCGCGTCATCGACGCCCACGGCGGCTGGCCGATAAAATAACGCTGGAGTCTGACGGTGTTTTATAGGAAACTTGATTTAAACCACTTCAAATTGGGGATAGACTAAATGATTACAAAACTGACTCTGCGCAATTTTAAGAGCATAAATGAACAATCATATGAATTTACAAAATTTGATTTGCTGGTGGGAAGAAATAATTGTGGTAAAAGTACCATTCTGCAGGCCCTTGCCATATGGCAGTTTTGTCTCGATGAATTTCATCGATCCAATCGGAGCGGATCGAAAGGTATCCAGGTTATTTTACCCAACTTTACTGCATTACCATTACCGGAATTCAATTTATTATGGCGCAATCGCACGGATCGTGAATGGCCACCTGATGAAAAGGGTGTAAAACGTCAAAAATACATTCTTATTGAGATTCATGTGGATTGGCAGGGTATAGATGGAAAGTCAGATACATTTGGCGTTCAACTGAGATATAGCTCGCCCCAAACCATATATGCCATCCCCACAGAGGGTTGGGAAAAATTCAGGGATTTAGAAAAAAAGGGATCCCTACCAATTATTGCATATGTCCCCCCATTCTCCGGTCTTGAACCTTCTGAGGAATGGCGCGACGATGGCCCCCTGAGGAAACAAGTGGGTAAAGCCCAGCCCGGCAGCGTCCTTCGCAATCTTCTCTTACGTGTGGCACAAAAGGATGTGGCTGATCCTTCAACGCCCACAAAAAAAACTTACAAAGCGCCACCCGACTGGAATGAAATCAAAGAAATGATTTTAAAATGGTTTTCCGTTAAATTGAGAGAACCAAAGTATATACGTGGAGTTGATACGCAGATCACTTGTGAGTACATTCAAAATGATAAAGCTTATGACTTGATAGCAGGCGGCAGCGGTTTTCATCAGACCCTGACCCTGCTGGCATTTCTCTACGGATATTGTCCAACTACAATACTTCTTGATGAACCGGATGCACATCTGCATGTAAATCTACAGAGAGAAATTCTCGATTATTTCAAACGCAAATCGAATGAACGAAACGTGCAGTTCCTGATTGGTACGCATGCTGAGGAATTTGTCCGAGGTGTTGATGTCAGCCAGTTAATCTCCATGCTTGGTCAGATCCCCAAACGGGTGGAATCCACCCCTCAAGTTCTTCAAGCGATGGCTGAAGTGTCCAATGCCGAATTAGCTCAATTATGGTCTTCTCCAGTTATCCTATACGTTGAGGGAGAAAGTGATGAACGCATCTTACGTGGATGGGCAAAAACATGCGGAGCGGAAGAGGCCTTTGATAAGGTTTGCTTTAGATCAATGGGTGGCGGCAGCAAAAGCCAAATGAAAGACAATGCGGACAGGCATTTTAATGCTTTAAGACAAATTATCCCCAAGGTGCAGCGTATAATGCTGTTTGATTATGACGACAGCGAAAGCGCATTTCACCCAGATACTGATAACCTTGCATTATACGAATGGAAACGTAAGAATATTGAGAATTATTTACTGGTACCCGATGCATGGATACGAGCAACGGCCAAACAACTTGGCATTGAAAATGATGATCTCTTTGTCCAACCTTTCATAGATCGAATACGTGATTTTTTTAGTAGTGAAAACCTAACCCTGCCTGAAGGTAAAAGTTGGGGAAATCTCAAGGCGAATATTTTTATGGTTGTAGATGGGAAAAAAATACTATTTGAAAACAAAGACGCTCTCTTTCAGCAACTGCGCAAAGAAAATCCATCAGTAGAATTAATCAGAGAAGCCGTAGCAACAAACATGAACTTTAATGAAATTCATGAGGACGTCAAAGTTTTTTTTGAAAGGCTTAAAAAAGTGGTCGAAGAAATTTCATAGACATAAGGTTTCCGGGTGTGCCGGAGGAGGTCTGGAACTTCCACATTGGCGGCACCAAACATTTTTTTCAAGTAATAGACAATGGATTCGGTGGCTGCAATATCGCCGCCAAGTGTGTGAAGAATTAAGTCGAGGCTCAGATAAAACTTTGTTCCAAGTTGGCATATTCTCCGCCTATTTAAAGCCGAAGGGGGGGTTGGTTGGGTGGTATAGGGAAAAAATTTTTGTATGTCAATGCAAAACTGGATTTTGTTCAGGTCAAAATGTCTACGCCATCAGGGACGGATGCCTATCTGGCCCTCTTAATTTCATCGGGAAGCTTAAAAAGCTGAACTGTTTCCTACTTCTGACAGCCCGGACAAAAAAAGGTGCCCCTCCCTCCCAACTTGAGCCGCGTTACGGTACCCCCACAATGTGAACAAGGCTCCCCGGCCCGCCCATAAACCTGCAGGTGGTGCTGGTATTCCCCCTGCTGTCCAAAGAGGTCGCGCCAATCCGAGACGCTTGTGCCGCGGCAGACTATGGCCTTCCGCAAAATCGCCTTGGCCGTCTTGGCCAGCTTCTGCCATTCCGCGAGCGACAAATCGCTGGTGGGTCGCCAGGGATTGATGGAGGCGCGGTGGAGGATCTCACAGGCATAAATATTGCCGATCCCGGCAACGGCGCGCTGATCCAGGAGAAATGATTTAATAGGCAGTCTTTTACTGCGCACACTTGACCACAAAAGGCGGGGCGAGAATTTCTCCAGGGGATCAAAGGGCGCCCGCGTAGGAGGAGTATCGTCCGTCAAGGCCAGCGTGGCAAAGCGACGCGGATCAATCAAGGCCAACCGGCCGTGGCTGAAGGTCATTACGAAGCGGGTATGGGGCAGTTCGGGGGGTGGCTGGTCCGCCGACTGATTCGGCAGCCACAGCAGCCGGCCCGTCATGCGCAGATGCAACCGGAGCGCCTTTCCGTCGCCCAGAGGCAGATTGAGACCTTTGCCGGTGCGATAGGGCGCGGCCATAGTTCGGCCGGCCAATTTTCCCAACCGGCCCAACTTGGAGTCAAGTATGCGTGCTGACAGGATTATCTCCCCGGATACAACCTCTTGCAGTTGTCTGCATAACGTCTCAACTTCGGGCAGCTCAGGCACCTGTTTTCCTCCTATTTTGCTCTTTTGACCTCCTTTCATTTTCCCCCGGTTCATGTCAAGAAATTTTCTTTAAAAAAATGCAAAATATATATTGACACGCCGATTCAATGAGAGTAGAGCGACGCAAAGAAAACGATGAGTTATGAACGGTAGCCGGTGCTCTATTTCAAGTCCGTTCATAAGAAAAAAGCGGCATCGTGTAGGGGTGGTTTAACAAGAGGAGGTAGAATTTTACAATAACATGGTAAAGGAGGTAAAATAATGGAAGAAGACCCCCTGTTTGTAGAAGAGGCAGAGCCTCCAGGTAGGTCAACCAGTTCGCAAGATTTAATAAACTCCGGGGCAGATTTTTTTCCAACTCCACCTGTTCTGTCCCATCCCCCCGCTTTTCTTATGAAAACTAAGGGTAAGCCCGTAGTTTTCCAAGAAAACCCCGTATCTCGCAGCTTTCGTAAACGTTTTTACCCCACCACCACTTACCAGGCCTGGAATGATTGGCGCTGGCAATTACGAAACCGCATCACCAATGTAGCCAAGTTAGCAGAATTGATAAGCCTCTCCGGCATGGAACGATTTGCCGTGGCGAATGGCACGTCACTGCCTTTAGCGATTACGCCTTACTATGCCAGTCTGCTCAGTGTCTCCGAGGCCGATGATCGCCTGCGTCGCACGGTCATCCCCTCCCTGGAGGAAGGCACGTTAAGCAGCGGAGAGCAGGATGATCCGCTGGCAGAAGAACGTGACAGCCCCGTCCCCGGCATCGTCCACCGCTATCCCGATCGCGTCCTGTTTCTGGTCACTGATTACTGTTCAACTTATTGCCGCTACTGCACGCGCTCGCGGATGGTGGGCGGCAGCCATCAGTACCATGACGATGCCCGGCAGTGGGAGCAAGGCCTCGCCTACATAGCGGGCAATCCCGATATTCGTGATGTGCTGCTTTCCGGCGGTGATCCGCTGACTTTAAGCGATGAAAAGCTGGATTGGCTTTTGTCGCGTCTGCAAATGATCCCGCATGTGGAAATAGTGAGGATCGGCACCAAGGTACCGGCCGTAATGCCGCAGCGCATCACGCCGGACTTGATTCGCGTCCTCAAACGTCATCATCCGTTGTGGATGAGCATCCACGTAACCCATCCCGATGAGTTGACGCCCGAGATGTATCGGGCCTGCAAGCGCCTGGCCGATGCCGGTATTCCGCTCGGCTCGCAGACGGTCCTTTTGGCCGGAATCAACGACGATGTAGAGACGATGAAGCGCTTGATGCGCGGCCTGCTTCAGTTCCGGGTCAAGCCGTACTATCTCTACCAGTGCGATCCCATTCCCGGTTCGTCGCATTTTCGCACCCCCATCAGTAAGGGGTTGGAAATAATCGAGGGATTACGCGGACATACGACCGGTTATGCCGTTCCCTCCTATGTGATTGACGCTCCCGGCGGCGGCGGCAAGATCCCCCTGTTACCGGAATACTTAGTGGGCAGGGAGGGTAATGATTTGATCCTCCGGAATTATGTCGGCGGATTTTACCGTTATACGGACTGCATCCAGCCCCAGGTGATTGTTCATTGAGGAACATCGGCATCACCTATGACCTGCGCGACGATTATCTGGCTGCTGGATACTCTAAAGAGGAAACCGCGGAATTTGATCGCGTGGATACGATTGATGCGCTGGAAGGATCTCTTTTGGAGCATGGTTACTCCGTGCAGCGCATCGGCAATATCAGAGCTCTCGTAGAACATCTGGCGGCCGGTGAACGCTGGGATATGGTCTTCAATATTGCTGAAGGTCTGCACGGCTTCGGCCGGGAGGCCCAGATACCGGCCTTGCTGGAGGCTTACCGCATCCCTTATACTTTTTCCGATTCCTTGGTGCTGAGTCTGACACTCCATAAAGGGATGACCAAGGACGTTGTCCGCGCCCTGGGCATTCCCACGCCTGATTTTTTCGTTTTGCATACCCTTGATGACCTTCCGCTGGTGCAGCTACCCTTCCCGCTCTTCGCCAAGCCCGTGGCGGAAGGAACAGGGAAGGGCATCAATGCCGCGTCCAGGATATCTTCGCCCGCAGACCTGGAGATGATTTGCCGGCAGTTGCTCGAAAAATTCGATCAGCCGGTCCTGGTGGAGACTTACCTGCCCGGACGGGAATTTACCGTGGGCATCGTGGGTACAGGCCCTGAGGCGGTGGTGCTGGGCGTGGTGGAGGTTATGCTCAAGGACAATGCCGAGCAAAACGCCTATTCCTACGTTAATAAGGAACGTTACGCAGAGCTCGTGGAGTACCGTCTTGTTGATGATGAGGCCGCCGGGCGGGCGGCGGAGATTGCCCTCGCGGCCTGGCGCGGGCTCGGCTGCCGTGATGGGGGCCGGGTAGACCTGCGTGCCGACGCTGAGGGACAGCCCTGCTTTATCGAAGTAAATCCATTAGCGGGCTTGCATCCCCGGCATTCTGATCTGCCCATTATTTGCACCCTGAAGGGCATCAGTTACCACCAGTTGATCGGGTTTATCATGGATTCGGCCTGGAAGCGCCAGGGTATGCTTAGGGGCAATGCTGCGTGAAGGTCGCCGTTCTACATGGCAAGGTTATGGCCGGCGCCGCCCAGGACGAGCAGGATGTGCTGGTGCAAGTTGCCTGCGTTTCCCAGGCCCTGGCCCAATTGGGATATGAGCCTGTCCCGGTTGCCCTCTCCCTGAACATGACCGAGGCGGCCGATAATTTGCTGGCCGTAAAACCTGCTTTTGTCTTTAACCTAGTGGAGGCAATCGAAGGCCGGGGCAACTTGATCCCCTGTGCGCCTCTGCTCCTGGACGCCCTCCAGTTGCCCTATACGGGGGCCCAAGCCGAGGCCATGTTCTTGAGCTCGGGAAAAATCACGGCTAAAAACATCATGCGCATGGCCGGAATCGCCACACCGGACTGTTTATCTGTTGACGGCCCCTGGCCGGCCGCGCTGAAGATGACCCGGTACATCATTAAGTCAGAGTGGGAGCATGCCTCCCTGGGGCTCGATGAGAGCGCTGTATTCTATCCCTCTGACATCGAACAATTACGGAGTAAAATCCTGGCCTTGCGTGAGCGTCTCGGTGGCGCCTGCTTTGCAGAGGCCTTTGTAGACGGCAGAGAGCTGAATATTGCCCTGCTGGCCCGTGCAGCAGGCGTCGAGGTTTTGCCCCCGGCCGAAATAATCTTTGCCGATTATCCCCCCGACAAGGTGCGCATGCTTTGCTACGACGCCAAATGGACGCCTGATTCTTTTGAATACGAACACACCCGGCGCACGTTTGATTTCCCCCCGCAGGATGAACCATTGTTGAGACAACTATCCGCTATTTCCACTCACTGCTGGGAAGTATTTAAGCTGCGCGGTTATGCCCGCGTTGATTTTCGGATTGACGAGGCCGGCCAACCCTGGGTACTGGAGATAAACGCCAATCCCTGCCTGTCGCCCGACGGCGGTTTTGTGGCGGCCGCGGCGAGGGACGGCCTGGACTATAACGGACTGATCGGCAGGATCATCCAGGATATCCCGCAGAAAGAAGGGGCATGAAGGCATCCGGTTTAACTTATCGCGAGGAAGTTATTGCCGCAGACCAGGAGGCCGTCCGCGCCATCGTCAAGGCCAGCGGCTTTTTTTCGGACGACGAGGTCGCCATTGCCGCCGAGTTAGTGGAAGCACGATTGTCAGAGGGCGAGGAGAGCGGCTACTATTTTCTCTTTGCCGAACAGGCGGGCAAAGTGGCCGGTTATACCTGTTTCGGACCCATACCGGGCAGCCTCCATAGCTATGATTTATACTGGATCGCCGTAGCCAACCATCTTCGCCAGCGCGGCATCGGAAAGGACCTCCTGTCACGGAGTGAAGCCCTGATCCGGAAGCGGGGCGGCAGCAGGATTTACATCGAGACCTCGGCCCGCCCGCAATATGAAAAGACGGTGGCCTTTTATCTCGCCTGCGGCTACCGTCAGGAGGCCTTTCTGGAAGATTTTTACGCCCCCGGCGATAGCAAGATTATCTTTGTGAAGGCCCTTTAAGCGCCATCAAACAATTATCCTGTGGAGTCCCTCGGCACAAAAACATATTGCTTTTTTTAGGATAATTGGATAGAAATCACCCTATATATTTGGCACAGATTATTTAATTACCTGCCGACGATTACCAACAGTTTTTGCAAATGAGAAGGAGATAGGGGATGCGTTTTATACCCAAAGAGGAGAAGTTTTTTGATCTTTTTGAGGAACTGGCCGCGAAGATCGAAGAAGGGGTAAAATTCTTTCTGGCCATGGTAGAGAAGTACGAATATTCCGATGAGGATATTGCCCGCCTGAAGCAGATAGAGCATGAGGCCGATAGTATCACCCATAAAACGTACGAGAAGATGCATAAAACCTTTCTCACCCCGTTGGATCGCGAGGATATTTACGCCCTGGTCAACAAGATGGACAGTGTAATAGATATGATCGAGGCATCCGCCATGCGGCTGAACCTTTATAAAGTCAAGCGTCCGTCGGAAGCGATTATCTTGCTGGCCCGGATACTCGACAAGGCCGTGCAAAAGATAATAATCATTGTCCATGGCATGCGAGACATGAAGAATGCGCGAATGATTCTGGATGCCTGCGTGGAAGTCAATACCCTGGAAAACGATGGCGATGTAGTTTTAAGAACGACTATTGCCGAATTGTTTGAAAAGGAAAAAGACGTCTTTGAGTTGATCAAGTGGAAGGAAATCTACGAAAGGCTCGAAGAAGCCATTGATGTCTGTGAAGATGTTTCCAACATTGCCGAGGGTATCGTTCTGAAAAATGGATAACTCCCTGCTGTTCGTCATTTTTGTGGTTCTGGTGGCCTTATCCTTCGATTATATCAATGGCTTCCACGACTCGGCCAACTCCATTTCCACGATAGTTTCCACCCGGGTGCTGTCCCCCCGGTATGCCGTCATCTGGGCGGCTTTTTTTAATTTTGCGGCTGCCTTTCTCGTCGGCACCAGCGTGGCCGAGACCATCGGAACCGGCATCATCCATCCCGACATGATTGAAGATCATCTGATCCTGGCTGCCTTGGGCGGCGCGATTATCTGGAACCTGTTGACCTGGTACTTCGGATTGCCCAGTAGTTCGTCCCACGCCCTGATCGGGGGCCTCATCGGCGTCGGGCTGGTCAAAGGCGGCACGGGGGCCCTCGTTTTTGCCGGAATAGCCAAGACGACCATTTTTATTATTCTTTCCCCTGCGATAGGTCTTGTTCTGGGCCTGTTGATGATGGTTGCGGTTCTGAATCTCAGTCGTAATTCCAACGTTGCCAAAGCGGATAAACTGTTCCGCAAGCTGCAGTTATTATCGGCGGCGATGTACAGCCTCGGCCACGGCATGAACGACGCCCAGAAAACCATGGGTATCATCGCCATGATTCTCTTCAGCCGTGGTTACCTGGGACCCAAGTTCTATATACCTTTCTGGATTGTGCTGCTCTGCTATGTCTTTATTGCCCTGGGAACGATGGCCGGCGGCTGGCGGATTGTCAAAACCATGGGTACAAAAATCACCAAGCTCCGACCCATGGGGGGGTTCTGCGCCGAAACGGCGGCCGCTGTCGCCCTCTTCGGGGCATCATATGCCGGCATTCCCGTCAGCACGACCCACACCATTACCGGCGCCATCATGGGGGTCGGTGCTACCCATAGACTTACCGCCGTCCGCTGGGGAATAGTCGGCGCCATCATCTGGGCATGGGTGTTAACCATTCCCGTCTGCGCCATGCTTGCCGCTTCTCTTTTCCTGATCCTGGAAAGCTTCTTTTAATAATCCGATAATCATGTCGCAGGTTGTTTCAGATATGAGGCTCCGGGTGGTCAAACATGTATCCGACGGAGCGGAGGCTCTTGAAATAGACTGGGTTTTGCGGATCCGCTTCGAAATATTTGCGGAGCCGGACGACGAAGTTGTCCACGGTACGGGTGGTGACGATCCCCGTGTATCCCCAGCCTATTTCCAGGATCTGCTTTCTTGAGAGCGGCTGGCCCCGGTGGGAAATGAAGAGCTTTAAAAGCTTCACTTCCTGTTCCGTAAGTGCGATCTGGCTGCCGCGGACATAGGCCGTGGCAGTGCTGAAATCAATCCGGTTGCTGCCGAAGTTGTATTCGGGGGGTGTCGAAATGTTTTTGTCCCCGTTGTCGGCCCAGGAGGCGCGGGCCAGGAGTCTTTCCACGCGCAGCAAGAACTCTTCCAGATTGAACGGTTTGGCCAGATAGTCGTCCACGCCGCAGGTCAGGCCCTTGACCCGGTCTTCCAGGCTGCCGCGGGCCGAGAGAATAAGGACCGGCAACCGCTCATCCTGCAGTCGGATGCTCTGCAAGACAGAAAAGCCGTCCATACCGGGCATCATGATGTCGAGGATAATCAAATGGGGCTGGCCGGTCTGCCATTTCTGCAAGCCTGCGACCCCGTCCGGGGCGATATCCACCTCATACCCCTGCAGCAGGAGATTCAGCTTGATGCCCTCGGCAATATGGCTGTCGTCTTCAATGATGAGGATACGTTTTTTGCCTGAAGATTCCATGTTTTCAACCCCTGTTATATTTCGTGACGCAACCGACCCCCACGACCAATCAGACCCGCTGAGCAGGCAGGATGAGGGTAAACACCGCCCCCGCTTCCGGCCGATTGGCCGCGATGACCTTTCCCTTGTGCATCCGGGCGATATTCTGGACCAGATAAAGACCCAGCCCGCTGCCCCTGGGCAACAAACTTTCCGGCCGACCGGCGGCGGCCTGGTAAAATTTCCGAAAAATCTTTTTTAAGTCCCCCTTTTCTATGCCGATGCCGTTATCTTCAAACCGGATGTGCAGTTTATTTTTTATCCGCACAAAACGAATATCAATAACGGGCTGCTCACTGTCGTTGTATTTAATGCCATTAGTGAGGATATTCATCACGAGCATCTCAAAGAGGGGTTGGTTAATCGGGTATAAGAAAGCCTTACCAGGATCGTGTATCCGGATAATGCAATTCCTGAAGAGATGAATGTTGTGCTGTTGGAATTGCTGCACCGTTTGCACCAGGTCGGCAGTGACAAACTCCCCCCCGTAGGTCTTCGTTTCGATCTTGGCTAGATTCAGGATCCGGTTGATATGTTCCGCCAGACGTTCCGTATCCTGAAGCATATAACGGATGTATTTGATCTGTTCTTCTCGCGTCAGTTCATGCTTTAAAAACGTTTCTAAATAGAGCTTCAGGGAAGTGACCGGAGTTTTCAATTCATGCGTGAAGTTATTGATGAATTCGTGCTGCAGCCAGTTAAGACGCACCATCTTCTGGCTGTAAATAAAGATGATGAGGGTGCCGGTCAGGATGATAGCGACCAGGATCGAGAGGACGAGAATGACCACCCAAGTTTGGGCCTCCAGGAACTGGCTGGCGTCAAGATTGTAACGGCGCACCAGGGCCTGCAGCCCCGTGCTGACTCTGATGTACCAGTAGATATAAAGAAAGAGAGAAGTCGCCAGCGCCAGGATGGAAAAAATAAAAATAAAAACTGGGTGTAAAAACCATGGAAATCGCTTGACCATGGTTTATTTTTACACAATCGAAAAAAAGAGTCAACTGGTAACCCGATAATCTGATTTGTAAAACTTTTGTAAAACGTAAATTACCGCTTTCATTAGATAATCACTCCTTGTAGGATGTCCGAAAGTCACCAGGGAATATTCGGCGCCTCCCTTTAGTAGTAAATGGGGGAGGCGGTATTGGCAGGTTGAACAGACAAGCGATCAGGAGGCAAACATGAATTCGGAGGTAACCATTTCCCCCCGGGGGAAAGAGACGCGTATTTTACTGGCGAGTGTTTTCGGGCCTTATGCCCGGGATGACGAATATGGCAGCCGTGCCATCAACCCCATGGAACTCTATCAGAATCAGGTCACCAGGGAGCAGGGCGGCTTTTCGTTGCGCATGTTTCATCGCACCTTTGGACTGCTAATGATCCAGGCCAACATTGACGCCCCCTGTACGCTGCTGGATTTTCCTTCCCAGGAACGTTTTATCCAAGAAATCAGAGAACATGAGTATGATGTCATCGGTATTGGCGCCATTATTCCCAATGTGGGGAAGGTGCAACGGATGTGCAAACTAATCCGGCAATACAGCCCGCAGACCCTGATTGTGATCGGAGGCCATATTGCCGGTAAGGACGACATCGGCCAGATGATTGACGCCGATGTCATTGTCAAGGGCGACGGCATCCGCTGGTTCCGCCGTTTCTTAGGAGAAGCGGAAGACGCTGCGATTCGCCATCCAGCGGTCATTTCCGGTTTGGGCGGCCGGATGATGGGCATTAATCTTAACGCGAGACCGGGCGGAACAGCGGCCATCCTCATCCCTTCCGTCGGCTGTCCGGTGGGCTGTAATTTCTGTTCCACCTCGGCCCTCTTCGGCGGCAAAGGCAATTTCATTAACTTTTTTGAAACGGGCGACGAGCTTTTTGCCACTATGTCCCGGATTGCCGACGAACTGAAAACCAACTCCTTTTTTGTTCTCGATGAAAATTTTCTGCTCCACAAAAAGCGGGCCCTGCGTCTCCTGGAATTGATGGCCAGCCATCAGAAAAGCTGGTCTCTATACGTTTTCAGTTCCGCGCGAGTTCTGGAATCATATACCATCGAGCAATTGGTAGAGCTGGGGATCGGCTGGGTCTGGATGGGGCTGGAAGGCAAGCAGAGCAGTTATCAGAAGCTCAGCGGGGTGGATACGCATCAGCTCGTGCAGCGTATGCAGGCGCACGGGATCCGGGTGCTCGGCTCCTCCATCATCGGCCTGGACGATCATACCCCGGAGAATATCGAGGCCGTTATCGAGCATGCCGTGAGCCACAACACGGTCTTTCACCAGTTCATGCTCTATATGCCGAACCCGGGGACGCCCCTCTACGAAACACGCCGCCGCGAGGGCACGCTTTTCCCGGAGACCGAATTTCCTCTGGCCGACGGACATGGTCAATATCGTTTCAGTTATCGCCACAATAATATCAAAAACGGAGATGAAGAACGCTTCCTCCTCGCCGCCTTTAAGCGGGATTTTGCGCTGAATGGTCCCAGTCTGGCCCGTCTGATTGACGTCCTGCTGCGGGGTTGGCAGCGGTATAAAGATCATCCGGATCGGCGGGTGCGGCAGCGTTTTGCACGGGAGGTCTTTCCCGTCCGTTCGACCTATGCGGGCGCCGTCTGGGCCATGAAAAAGTGGTATCGCGGCAATGACCGTCTGGCCGGCAAGATGGATGCACTGCTGCAGGATATCTATGCCACCTTTGGTTTGGTAACAAGAATAGCCGCTCCACTGATCGGGCGCTTTGCCTACTGGTCTTTGAGAAAAGAGGAGGCCCGTCTGGCTAAAGGTTTGACCTATGAGCCTGCTTGCGCCTATGAGAAGAATGCCGCCGCCCTGACGCTGGAAAATCGTCACCCCGGGCGCGTAAAAATACCCGTGCCGCAAACAACCTGGGATTCCGGAAGCCCGGCGCCGGTGCTGGAAAGCTCCACATGAGCAGTTTGCCGATCGGCCCGGACCTCTTAAAAAAAAGTATTGGCTTGGTATTTTTACAACTTTACCTATAGGATAGACGTAACATCATGCGAGACGAATGGCCAAGGAAATGGGACCGCTCGTGAGCGGCTGTATAATTTCCTTAACCAATCGCATCGCCAACCCCTGCTTTTTGATACCAAAATATCCCTTGACAAGCCAAAACGGCCGCCCTATACTCGCCAAACAGCGAAAGCAATACCTTATTAGAAAAACAGAACATTTAACGGAATAAGAAAGGGGTGAACGAAAAATGATTGAGTATCCAAAGTACAAAAAAGTGCTCTTCTGTACCGATTTTTCTGAAAATTCGGATTGTGCCTTTGATTATGCTTTCGGTATTGCCAAGAGAGATGAGGCTGTCCTCTATATCCTTCACATTATATCCGTCAATCCCCATTCGAGCTATGTAGACAATTACATGACCAGGGATTATTGGGACAAATTAAAGGTAACCATTCAGGAAGATATTGATAAAAAATATAACGATCAATATTTGAATAAGATCAAAGATAAGACTAAAGTCAAATTTGTTTCCAAATCCGGTCGAGAAGATGAGGAAATCCTTAAATTCTGTCGGGAGGAAAATATGGATATTATCGTAATAGGCACGCACGGGAGAACGGGAGTGGACTATCTCTTTATTGGAAGCGTAGCCGAAAAAATCGTCAGACGCAGTCCCATCCCGGTCTTTATCATCCCCTGCAAAAATAAAGCTTAACCTCGACTCATCCAGATGAACACCCCTATTTTAGGGCGGATTGAGTAAGAAACAGGGCTCCCGGTTGGCATGCAGACCAACAAGGGAGCCTTTTTTTGAGACAGGATGGTCAAGTTAGAAAAATACGGATGGAATGAAAACGCTTGGCCCTGTTTTTTCTTCAAAACCGATCTTACGCCGTGTTTTCAACGACGGCAACTCATGATAAGAGATTCCTCCGCTTCGCAAAATGGAAACGATGCAAGATGGCAGACAATATCATGACCGACGCAGATTTGCAGCAGCTTAAAAAAATAGGCATATCCCCCGACCAGGTGCGCACCCAGGTTGCCCTGCTGAAAAGCGGGTTGCCGCCGCTCAGGCTGAACCGGCCCGCCACGCGCGGCGACGGGATCGTTGTCATTTCCGAGGCCGAGCAGGCGGAGTTGGTTAAGCTCCATGACGCCGCCGCCAGTCGCGGCAGGTTTATGAAATTCGTACCCGCTTCCGGGGCGGCCAGCCGCATGTTCATCAATTGGCAGAGCGCCATGGTCCGGGGCGGCTTTGGAAAAACAACCGGGGCGGCTGAATTTGCCGGCAATTTGCCCAGGTTTGCCTTCTTTCCGGAACTGCAGGAAGCAGTCGCGCTCCGGGGCGAAAACATGGAAACCCTGCTCCAAGACGGAAATATGGCGCAGATTCTGCGATATATCCTGACCCCGCAGGGGCTAAACTATACCAAGCTGCCAAAAGCACTGATTAAATTCCACGCCTATGATCACGGCCGCCACAGCCGCACGGCCCTTGAGGAGCACTTGGTCGAAGCGGCCCTGTACGCGGCCGACAACCGCAAGGAATGTAGCCTCCATTTCACCGTTTCCGAAGAGCATCTGTCCGTCATCTCCCCTTTCCTGGAAGAGATAAGGCCCGGCTACGAACAGCAATTCGGCGTGACATTCCATTCAGAACTTTCCTGTCAGTCCGGCGCCAGCAACACGGTTGCCCTCGAGGGGCAGGAACTTTACCGCGACGGCGCGGGACGTCTCATCCTGCGGCCCGGAGGACACGGGGCGCTGCTTTCGAACTTGCAGGCCCTCGACGGGGATATCGTTTTTATAAAAAACATTGACAATGTTGCGCCGGACCGGTTGAAGCCTGCCATAATATTACACAAGAAAATTCTGGGGGGATATTTTATCCGTTTGGAAGAAGCAATTTTTCGCCATCTGCGGAATCTGACGGGGGGAGATATTGCGGAGGCACAGGTCCTCCGGGAAGCGCTGCTTTTCTGTCGGCAGAAGCTCCAGTGGAACTTGCCCGTGGCGTTTACCGGGTCGTCGCTGCCGCAACAGCGTGAGGCGATTATCCAGAAACTAAACCGCCCACTGCGCGTCTGCGGCATGGTGAGAAACGAGGGGGAACCAGGCGGCGGGCCCTTCTGGATTGACGGCGAGGAGGGGCAGTCCCTGCAGATTGTCGAGGCTCAACAGATAGATGCGGGCAGCAAGCAACAAAAAGCCGTCTGGTCGGCGGCCACCCATTTTAATCCTGTTGATCTGGTTTGCGGTTTGCGGAATTATCGGGCGCAAAAATTTGATCTGCCCCGCTTTTCCGATCCACAGACGGCGACCTTGACCCAGAAAACGGAAGGAGTAAGAAAGATTACGGTGCTGGAGCATCCCGGCCTCTGGAACGGTTCGATGGCCCGCTGGAATACCGTTTTTGTAGAAGTGCCCATCGCCACCTTTAATCCGGTCAAGATCATCGCCGATCTGCTGCGCCCCCAGCACCTGCCGGAAGGCTGAGAGCTTACCGGAGAAACTTCTTCAGTAACCACCCTGACTTAGTAGCGCATCATGTTCAATTTCCAATGCCCCGTCAGAAGTTCATATATTTCCTTGCCGATCTCATAGTCTATTAAATAGGTGGAGCCTTTTTCTCCGACAACTTGCAGGGCAGGGAAAGAAACATTGACTCTGGTCTTTTCTTGCGGTGGAGGCAAAGAAAAAATGGCAAATTGGGACGGAATATCGAGGGCGGCCAGAACGCCTTGCAGGATGCTTATTTTCGTTGCCCCCGGAGCCGGGGAAAAGGATGTCATCCCCTCCTGCTTCAATCTCTCGCTGAACTGCTGCGGCAATTTGTTTTTCGTAATCAAGATGGTTTTGCCGCCCATCTGCATCATGTATTCGGCTTTGATGGCCAGATCGAAGCCATCCTTCCGGCTGTCGAATATCTTCACTTCCCTGTTCGGCAGGGGACCCAACCCGAGATAAACAAGAAAATTATAGAGTAGTTCATCATTGCTGCCCCCCTTGATCTGCGGGAGTGGCGGGATTTCAGCGGTGTCCGGGGCGCCGGCCTGCACCTTATCCCCCAGAATCTCGCAGATACGGATGCCTTTTTTCAGTGCGTACTTAAATATTGCCGGACTTGGCAGCAACTGTGATTTGTCGGCAGCAAAAATCAGGCCCAACTGAGAAAACGCACTTCCGGCGGCAGACTTCCTGGTGATTAGCCAGTCCAAAGATAGCTTGACCTGCGGGAGATCATCAAAAGATAACGGCGTCCCAACCTTCACCATCTGGAAGGATGGGGAAGAAAGTATTATTTTCTGCAGGACAGAGGCAAAATCCTGACCGCCAGCAAACTTCACTATGTGATAATTTTTCCAGTGCACCTGGATAATGCTTGCCAGAGCATCCGGCAGACGTCCCGCAAAATCCAGCAGAATCGTCGTCCCATCGCCCAGTTCTACAACCGGTATGGTAGCGCAGTCTATGGAAACCTGACCGGATTCGGGCAGGGGAATATAATGGTTGCCATTAGTAATTACCTTGCCATTTAATTGCTCAATTACATGACGGATAATGGGTAAATATTTCTCCGTAGCAGGGGCTTTCATGGCTAGGACTTTCTCTTCTTTAGCGTCTGCCGGGGTGGAAAGAGGGAGATGGTCACTATCACCGCCACGAGTGAATTTTATAACCTGTCCGGGATAAATCTTATTTAAATCATCAACTTCCGGGTTCGTCTGTTTAATCAATCTTAATATTTTTGCCAGCTCCGTTGGCCTGGCTTGCAGCTCGGAGATGATGATGCGGGTTAGGGAATCACCTTTTTTAGCCGTGTAATTAATCACCCCCGGCGCATCGCCCGTGGCGCCTTCTTGTTGTTCCGGATGCGGCAGGAGGAGCTTCTGTCCGGGATAAATCCGGTTTAAATCAGGGATGTGAGGATTGAGCTGCTTGATCTCCTTGTAACGCCGCGTGGCTGGCCAGCCCAGTTTGCGGACGATGCGGGCAATCGTGTCCCCGCTTCTGATAATATAGACTTTTTCATTATCCTTACTGAGAATCGCCTTGCGAAAGGTAAGATGAGCAGTACCCTCGGTCGCTCGAAGTGATACGGCCGGCAAGACAAGCAGCAATGACAGTACCCAAAAAAACAGGGAAAACTTGCGGCTGCGCAAGGGATAACAACCTTCTCGGGAACAGATTTCAAATCTGCCCCCGCCTGCTTCCACTTTTTTTATTGCCTGACACATATATTCCCCCTGATGGAATCTCCCTCCATAGGTCTACATTATTCTTCTTGGGATATAAAATTACCATCAACAGTATCATAGGTCAACCTAAAATACTTGTCCGCAGGGCGCTTTTTCTTCACACATACCCCTTTTACTACAACCTTAAGGATTCTTTATTTTTGCATTATTTTCTTAATCTGCCCGGGTATCATTTCCGGATAATCAACAACCGGAATGCCCGCATTTTCAAGCGTTGCTATCTTTTGCGCCGCTGTGCCCGAACCGCCGGAGACGATCGCGCCCGCATGCCCCATGCGCCGGCCGGGAGGCGCCGTCTTGCCGGCAATGAAGGCTACGATCGGCTTCTTCATGTTCTTATTGAAGAAGGCGGCCGCATCCTCTTCGGCCGTTCCCCCGATCTCACCGATCATGACCACCGCTTCTGTCTGCGGATCCGCTTCAAACATCCCCAGCAGATCAACGAAATTGAGCCCGATGATGGGGTCGCCGCCGATACCCACGCAGGTGGACTGTCCGAGGCCGCTCTTAGTCAAAAAGTCCACCGCCTCGTAGGTCAGGGTTCCACTCCGCGAGATCACGCCGATGCTGCCCTGCTTATGGATGTAGCCGGCCATGACGCCGATCTTGCACCTCCCCGGCGAGATAATGCCTGGCGTGTTGGGACCAATCAGCTTGATATCTTTCCCCTTCAGATAGATCTTCACCTGCATCATTTCCAGGGTGGGGATGCCCTCGGTCAGGCAGACGATATTTTTCACCCCTGCATCGGCCGCTTCCATGATGGCGTCGGCCGAAAAGGGCGGCGGGACAAAGATGACCGACGTATCGGCCCCCGTTGCCTGCACCGCTGTAGCCACGGTATTAAAAACAGGGATATTTTCCACTGTTTGTCCGCCCTTGCCGGGGGTTACGCCACCAACTATTTTCGTGCCGTATTCCACCATCTGCCGGGTGTGAAAGAGGCCTTCATTGCCCGTCATGCCCTGTACCACAACTTTTGTTTTTTCATCTATGATTATGCTCATTGGCTTTCCCTCAGTTCTTGGGTTAATTGCGAATCGCGGCGATCACTTTTTGCGCCGCTTCCTGCATGGTGGCCGCAACCATCAGTTTCAACCCCGATTCATTCAACAGCTTCCGGCCCTGCTCCACATTGGTGCCTTCCATCCTGATCACCAGGGGCAATTTGACTTCCACCTCGGCAATGGCTTCAATCAATCCCTTTGCCAGGGTGTCGCAACGCAGGATACCGCCGAAGATATTGATGAAGACAGCCTTCACCTTGGGATCGGAAATGAGAATTTTGATGCCGTTTTTGACCATATCGGAGGTAGCGCCGCCGCCGACATCGAGAAAGTTGGCCGGTTCACCGCCGGCCAGCTTGATGACGTCCATAGTCGCCATGGCCAGACCGGCGCCGTTCACCATGCAGCCCACATTGCCGTCTAACTTGATATAATTAAGGTTGTGCCTGGCGGCTTCCACCTCCAGCGGTTCCTCTTCCAGAACATCGCGCAGCTCGGCCATTTCCTTATGCTTATATAGCGCATTATCATCGAAATTGATTTTCCCATCGAGCGCCACAAGCTGCTCTTCTTTCGTGATGACGAGCGGGTTAATCTCGACCAGCGAGCAGTCCTTCTCGACAAATATTTTATAGAGGGCCGCGATAAGCTGGGTCATCGGCTTTCTCAATCCGGCATCCAGATCCAGGGCAAAGACGATCTTGTTGATTTGAAAGGCGCGCAGCCCGACACTGAAGTCCACACGTTCCTTGATAATCTTTTCCGGTGATGTTCTGGCCAGCTCTTCGATCTCCACACCGCCTTCCCGGCTGGCAATAATGACGGGGCATTCGTTGGCGCGATCCACGGTAATACCCAGGTAGATCTCCCGGGCAATGTTCACTCCTTCCTCAACCAGCACCTTATTGACCTGCTTTCCCCCGGCGCCCGTCTGCGGCGTTATCAATCGCATACCGATCAAATCCTTGGCGATTTCTTCCACTTCGGCCGGCGTCGCGGCAGTCTTGATTCCTCCGCCCTTGCCACGGCCCCCCGCGTGCACTTGCGCTTTCACCACCAAGACACTGCCGCTGATGCCGGCTGCCACCTTTCCTGCCGCCGCCGCCGTATCTGCCACACCGCCGTTCGGGACAGGAATATTATAATTCCTCATGATTTGCTTCGCCTGATACTCGTGGATTTTCATTATATCCCCCCCTAATTAACCATTATTTAAGCGATTACGCCTTCCTTGACCAGACGATCGTATTCTGCCGCCGGAAAACCAGGAAATTCCTTGAAAACCAAAATTATTGTCAAGCAATATTCAGCCGGGGCCGACAACCTCAGGACATCAGCTTCTGCTTCCAGTTGCTCAACCACTGCAGCGCTTCCAGCGGGGTCATATTCATGATGTTCAATTCCCTCAGGGCAGTGAGGAGCGCCCCTTCATCATCCATAAAAAGGCTCAACTGGGCCTTGCCCTTGGCCGACCCCTTTTTGCCCTGGGCAATTTTCGGCATCCCCAGCTCGTCCAGCTCGCCCTTTTCCAGATTACGCAGGATTTCCCTGGCGCGCACGATCACCTCTTCCGGAACCCCGGCCAACTGCGCCACCTGGATACCGTAACTGCGGTTGGCCGATCCTTCTACAATCTTTCTCAAGAAAATTATCCGTTCTCCCATTTCCTTGACCGCGACATTGTAATTTTTCACCCCCTCCTTGGTGCGGGAAAGGTCCGTTAATTCATGGTAATGGGTGGCAAAAAGCGTGCGCGCCCCCAACTGTTTGGCATCGTGGATATATTCCGCCACTGCCCAGGCAATGCTGAGACCGTCGAAGGTGCTGGTCCCCCTGCCCACCTCATCGAGAATGATCAGGCTGCGGGAGGTCGCATGCTGCAGGATATTGGCCACCTCGGTCATTTCCACCATAAAGGTGCTTTGTCCTTTGGCCAGACTGTCCGCCGCGCCGATGCGCGTGAATATCCTGTCCACCACGCCAATCGAGGCCTTTACGGCCGGCACAAAGCTGCCCATTTGCGCCATCAGGACAATAAGCGCCACCTGCCTGATATACGTGGATTTCCCCGCCATATTGGGACCCGAGATGATCAGCAGCCTGTTACGATGCGCGTCCAGAGAGATATCATTCGGAACAAAGCCGTGCGAAAGGGGCATCCTTTCCACTACCGGGTGCCGGCCATCGGTGATGGTGATAGCATCCTCTTCATCAATATGGGGACAGGTGTACTTGTGACGTTCGGCAACATCGGCCAGCGAAGCGATGGCATCGAGATCGGCAATCAGGGAGGCCGTGTCCTGGATTCTTTTTATCTCGCCGGCAATTTTGCTTCTGATGGCGATGAAGAGGTCATATTCCCTTTCTTTCCTGCGGTCTTCGGCATGCAAAACGACATCCTCATATTCCTTCAGCTCCTGGTTGATATATCTTTCGGCGTTGACGAGGGTCTGCTTCCGGATATAACTGTCCGGGACCTTGTCGGCATTGGCCTTCGTAACTTCCAGATAATAGCCGAACACGCTGTTAAAACCGACCTTGAGAGAATTGATTCCCGTTTTTTGCCGTTCCTTTTCCTCCAGCAGCGCTATCCACTGCTTGCCATCCCGCATGGCGGCAATAAGCTTGTCCAACTCCTGATCGTAGCCTTCCTTGACAATGCCCCCCTCCCGCAGCGTAAAGGGCGGATTTTCGGCGATGGTTTTCTCGATCAAGTCGGCAATATCCAACATCTCGTCCAGGCCGGCGTTAAGCGAACAGAGACGGGGGGCCGAGAATTTTTGCAGGATCGTCCGGATACCGGGCAGAACCAGGAGGGAATTTTTCAGGGCGATCAGATCGCGCCCGTTGGCGACGCCCAGGGCAATGCGTCCGGCAAGCCTTTCCAGATCATAAATTGAGGATAAGTTCTTGCGCAGTTCTTCACGGAGCAGATGACTTTCCTTAATCTCGCCGACGGCCCCCAGCCTTTGCCTGATTTTGCCCGGTTCCATGAGCGGGTAGTTCAACCACCAGCGCAGGCGACGCGAACCCATGGCAGTTACCGTCGCATTAAGGACATGAAAGAGCGAGCCTTCCCGGCGGTTGTCGGCAATCGTGGTAAAAAGTTCGAGATTGCGCCTGGCAATGTCGTCGAGGACTAAGTAGCCGGCCGTCTCATACCACTGGATCATGTTGATGTGGGGGGGATGAGTTTTTTGCGTCTCCAGCACGTAGCGCAGCACGGCGCCGGCCGCAGCCGCGGCCGCCGGGCGCCTGTCAAAAGCCATTTTTTCGAGCTGCGGCCCCGGAAAATGTTGCGAAAGCAGAGAAAAAGCCTGATCGTGATCGAAGTAAGATTCCGGGACAAAATTCAGGCGGCGCTGTTTTCCGGCCTGGGAAAGGGCGTCAACGAGCGGCTGATCGCGCCAGGCCTCCGGCAGCAGAATTTCCCGAAAATCGAGGCTGGCCGCCTGGACCAGGAAAAACTCCCGATCCTCTCCTTGAGCGACCCGGAATTCACCCGTAGAAATATCGAGAAAGGCCATCCCCATCTGTTCCTGCACCAAAGACAGGGCTGCCAGATAATTGTTCTCGCCGGCCTGAAGATTATCAGTATCCACAGCGAGACCGGGGGTAACCACGCGCGCCACCTCCCTTTTTACCACTCCCTTGGCCAGTTTCGGGTCTTCCACCTGCTCACAGATGGCCACCTTGAAACCCTTTTCGATAAGCTTGGTTATGTAGGGAGACGCCGCATGATAGGGGAAGCCGCACATGGGGATACTGTCTTCCTTGCTCTTGCTTCTTGACGTCAGGGTAATATCCAGTACCTTGGCGGCCGTCACGGCGTCTTCAAAGAAGATCTCGTAGAAATCCCCCATCCGGAAAAAAAGGATGCAGTCCTCGTAACCGGCCTTGATCTCTACATACTGGCGCATGGCCGGAGGCAAACTCGCGAGCTCCATTATCCCCATTGATCATTCCTTCGTTTCAATAACAACATCATCTGTTACTTCCATGACCGTCTCGTATTCCGGAATGACAATGCCGCGCCGCACCATGATTTGGTAGATGATTTCACTGCGCTTTTCCAGATACTTAGATGTCCTAAACTGCTGATATTTAAGGGGACTGGGCAACATCACCGCTAGTCTGGCCGCCTCGGGCGCCGTCAGAGATAACGCCGGTTTTCCGTAATAATGGCGGGCCGCCGCCTCAACTCCGAACAGGCCGTCACCCCATTCCGCCACATTTAGATAAAGTTCGATAATCCTCTTCTTGGACAGCTTTCGCTCGATCCGCCAGGTGATGATCGCCTCCTTCATTTTGCGGATAATGCTTTTCTCCGGCAGCAGATAGAGATTCTTCACCAACTGCTGGCTGATGGTACTGCCGCCGACCCGGAACTTTCTCTTTTCTATGTCCTTGGCCAGGGCTTTTTGCATCGCCTCAAAATCGAAGCCCTCATGGGACCAGAATTTGTCATCTTCCGCAATGATCACGGCTTTTATAACATAAGGAGAAATTTGCGGCAAACTAACCCAGGTCTGTTGTATTTTTTTCTTCCGGCTCTGCTTTTCCCACTGTTGCAACCGGTATTCCATGAAAGACGTCCGGGGAGGATGCCACTTCTTCAGTCGGGCCACATCGGGGACAAAGAAATAATAGCCCACATAGCAAAAAGGCCAGGCCAGAACAATAAATAACATGATGCGCAAATATTTTTTAACCATCGCTATTCTTTCTTATCTCATCTCGCCCTTTTTTAAAAGTTTTTACCGTCGGCAAACGTAGTTTTTTATCACACTCCCGGCCCCTAAAAAAATGTTTTGACTTCGCGCCACATTTCCGGTAAAGGAGACAAACATTTCAGTGTACAGTTTGTCATCCCTCGTCAAAATCTGTGCACCGTTGCAGTAGTGGGGCAACCCCCGATTAAAAAAATGAGGAGGTACTTCATGATGAAACGGCGGATTTTTCCGTGGATGGGACTGATTGTCCTGTTCTTGTCGTTTGGCCTTGGCCAGGAAATACTTGCCAAGGAGGTTTACACTGTAAAACGCGGTGATACCGTGGCGCTGATTGCGGAAAAGTTTGCTGTCAGCCAGGAAGCATTAAAAGAAATCAACCATTTGCGCGGGAACAGCATCAAGAACAAGCAAGTTCTCACCATTCCTGCTACCGGAGCAAAACAGGGAACCAGACAAAGCACAGCCAAAGCTATAACAGCCTCTGCGCCTTTGTCGTCCTATACGGTCAAAAAAGGTGACAGTCTCTACAGCATTGCCAAAAAAACGGGTATTTCCGTTAGTGCCCTCAAAGAAGCAAACCACCTGCGCAGCAACGCGCTGAAACCCGGGCGAAAAATCATGCTGGCGAAAGCCGGTCCGACGCTGGAGAAGAAGGTTCAATCCGCGCAACAGTCCGATCTCGATGAAGAAGATGACGGCTTGCTCGATGAGCCCCTCGCCGCTCTTTCCCCGGTCGAAGCGGAAAACGCTCTCGCCTCCAGCGCCGAGCTGCTGGGTAAATGGCATAACCCTGAGGAAAAGAAACTCTTTGTGAAGGTAGCCACGGCGTTTCTGGGCGCCCCCTACCGCTGGGGCGGTGTTTCCCTGAAGGGTCTCGATTGCTCGGCCTTCGTGAAAAAAATATATGAACTTTTTGATGTCACTCTGCCCCGCACGGCCCGTGAACAGGCCTATGTGGGGGCCACTGTAGCCAGGGAGGACATGATCGAAGGGGACCTGGTTTTCTTTAATACCAGACGCTCTTTCGGCCACGTCGGCATCTACATCGGCAATAACGAGTTTGTCCACGCCTCATCTGGCAACAGGATCGTAAGAATTGACAACCTGAATGAATCCTACTTCAATAAACGCTTTGTGAAAGCCGTCCGGCTGAAGGGCCTGGACGAAGTTTTATAAAACTCCCGGCACGTTTTAAGTATTATCTTTGGCGTCTTTTTTCTTGCTTTATCCACCTGTTTTTTTAGCGCGACTGCTTCGCTATTCCCCACTGACGAAAAGAAGTTTATATGTCTTTCAGTAATAAAATCAAGGTAGGAACCCCCATCGTGGAGATGGACGGCGATGAAATGACCCGCATCATGTGGCAGATGGTGAAGGATAAGCTGCTCCTGCCCTATCTGGATATTAAGCTCGATTATTATGACCTGCACGTCAAGCATCGCGACGAAACAGATGATCAGGTTACCATTGCTGCCGCCGCTGCGATTAAAAAATACGGGGTCGGGGTAAAGTGCGCCACCATTACGCCCAACGCGGAGCGGGTGCAGGAATATCATTTGAAAACGGCTTGGAAGAGCCCCAACGGCACGATCCGGGGCATTCTGGACGGCACGGTATTCAGAAAGCCGATCCTCACGAAAAACGTCCGTCCCGTTGTCTCTGCCTGGCAGAAGCCGATCATCATCGGTCGGCACGCCTACGGTGACATGTACAGCAATGTGGAAATGCAGGTCGCCGGAGCCGGTAAGGCGGAACTTGTTTTTACACCCGCCGGCGGCGGGACGGTGGTACGGAAAATCATAAAGGAATTCCAGGGACCGGGCATAGTCCAGGGCATTCATAATACCGACGCTTCCATCGAGAGTTTTGCCCGGGCCTGTTTCACCTTTGCCCTGGATCAGAAGGTTGACCTCTGGTTCAGCACCAAGGACACCATCTCCCAGACCTATGACGCCCGTTTCCGCGACATCTTCGCCCAGGAATTTGAAAATAACTGGCGGGACAAGTACCACGCAGCGGGCATAACGTATTTCTTCACCCTGATAGATGACGCCGTTTCCCGCCTCATGAAGCATGCAGGCGGCATCCTCTGGGCGCTCAAAAATTACGACGGCGATGTGATGTCGGATATGGTGGCCTCGGCGAGCGGCAGTCTGGCCATGATGACTTCCGTGCTCGTTTCCCCGCAGGGATATTTCGAATATGAGGCCGCCCATGGCACGGTGCAGAAGCACTACTACCGGCATCTGGCGGGAGAGCGGACCTCTACCAACTCCATGGCCCTCATCTTCGCCTGGTCGGGTTGCCTGCGGAAGCGCGGCGAGCTGGACCGGACACCGGCGGTGGTCGAATTTGCGGACAAGCTGGAAGAGGCGGCCATCGCGACCGTTGAATCGGGCGTCATGACGGGCGACCTCCTGACGGTTGCCGAAGACGCTCCGGGTAACAGGAAAGTAGATACGGAGGCCTTTATTGACGCGATTGCCCGGAATCTGCAACAAAAGCTGTCATGGAAAAAGTAAATCTGCACAATCTATCTCTGCAGGAGATCGAAAATCTCATCCTGAGCCTCGGCAAAGAAAAATACCGCGCCCAACAGATCATGAAATGCCTGTACCACCAGGGGGCAACCTCTTTTGACGGGATGACCACGCTCGCCCAGGATTTTCGCAGCAAGCTCGCGGAGATCGCCGATATCGTGCAGCCGGAAATGGTTAAGGTCCAGACCTCCCGGGATGGCACTCAGAAGGTCCTTTTCGGGCTGGAGGACGGCTGTCTTATCGAAAGCGTACTCATCCCAGGGAAGAAACACTGGACGGCCTGCCTGTCCACGCAGGTCGGCTGTCGCATGGGGTGCAAATTCTGCCTCACGGGCGGTCAAGGGTTCAAGCGCAATCTGCAGCCGGCGGAAATAACCGGTCAACTGACCTGCCTCAAATTTAAAACCCCGGCCGGGCCGGATATCAATAACATCGTCCTCATGGGCATGGGGGAGCCGCTGGACAATTACGCCAACGTCCTGAAGGCAATTGCGATCATCACCTGCGACCCGGGGCCGGGCTTCTCCAATCGGAAGCTGACCCTCTCCACCTGCGGCTTCGCCCCGATGATCGGGCAACTGGGCCAGGACATCTCCATCAATCTGGCCGTTTCTCTGAATGCGGCCGACGACAAAACAAGAAGCTCCTTAATGCCGATCAACAAGAAATATCCGCTCGCGGTGCTGCTCTCTGCCTGCCGCGACTACCCCATGCCCGGCCGCAGGATGCTGACCTTCGAATACATCCTGATGGCCGGCGTAAATGACTCCCCGGCGGATGCAGAAAAGCTGGCCCGTCTTCTGCAGGGCATCCACTGTAAACTAAACCTGATCGCCTTCAATGAATTCCCGGCCGCAAAATTCCAAACGCCAAAGATTGATGACATCCGCAAATTCCAGCAGGTGCTGCTCAAGCACCATTACACGGTCATCCTGCGCGCCAGCAAGGGCAGCGATATTCTGGCCGCCTGCGGCCAACTGAGCGGCCAGGCAAAAGAACGGTTATAGCAAATTATTTGCATTTATTAGTTTTGCAACATATACAGCCGCATAAAAAGGAACAATTATGCCCATAGACAAGGAATTATTGGCTATTCTGGCCTGCCCCCGGTGCAAGGGAAAGATTTATATAAGTGAGACGGGAGACGGGATCATTTGCGACCATTGCCGCCTGCTCTATCCGATCAGCGACGATATCCCGGTTATGCTGATCGAAGAGGCAAGAAGATTGTAGGTACCAACCTAGGACCAATAATGGGTTAGTTCCTCGATAGAATGCTGGCGGCGTTTTGGCAAATCTTTTGCGGCGCTGTGCCGATTAAAATAGGAACAAAACAAACATGCACCCACTTCTTTTTTCGTTGAAGAAACGATACAACAAAGAAAAATTGCCCGATCCGTTCGCATACCTCTTCAAATGGTTTGGTCGCACCCCCACAGGGGTTTTCCAAGTCGGTGCTAACTCCGGGCAAGAGATCAAAGGCTTTATCGAACAAGGAATTAAAGCGGGAATTTTGGTCGAACCATTGCCAAGCGCCTATAAAGAACTAGAAAAAAGGGCTTCTTCCCAGCCCGGATATTTCACCGTAAAGGCCGTTTGCACGGATGTAGCAGGAAAGACATGCAATTTTTATGTTTCGAAGGGAGGGGGAGGCAGTTCCAGTCTGCTTAAACCGAGCGGCCATCTTGTGGCTCACCCGGAAGTGGATTTCGATTCGGCACCCATAACCCTGGTATCGACAACTGTTGACCAGATCGCAGCCGATTTCAAAACCAATGGGCATGCGGATATGGTTGCGCGCATAGATCTACTGTACATCGACACCCAAGGGGCCGAGCTAAGGGTCCTGAAGGGGGCGAATGCGTTTCTTAAACAGGTGCGCTACGTCTTTACCGAGGTCAGCAACAGCGGATTATATGAGAATGATGTGAGCCACAAGGAACTGACGGAGTATCTCGATTCGCATGGCTTCTCGCTTGTTTTCCTTTACATAAACAAGACCCGCTGGGGAGATGCCCTGTATGTTCACAACTCGATTTTTGATGCATAATGTCTGTGTCGAATAACCTGATACTCATAGATGGGGGCAATCCTTTGACTCTTGAGATATTCATTATTTGCCATAACCGCCCCGAACAGGCCAAAGAAGCAATTCAGTCGGTTTTAAACCAGAATTCTTCCGACTATCAGCTCATTATTTCAGACAACTCCTCCGATGACACCGTTGGGGAAATGGCGCGGACCCACTTCCCCTCGGTTGCGTACCGGCGGCGATCCTCCGCTCTACCAGCCCTTGCCCATTTCAACGCCTGTATCAGTGAGGCTGCCGCCGATTATTTTTGCCTGTTTCACGATGATGATACCATGCGGGAGGGTTTTGTCAGCAACGTTGCCGAGGCAATTGCCCTGCACCCGACAGCAGTGGCTTTTGGCACTAATGCGTGCGTTGTAAATATCCCAGCCAATACAAAGGAGCTGTCATTTTTATGCCTCGGCCGGTTTGAACAGATTTCTTCCCCGGAAGATCTGTTTCGCCGCTATTATGGCCGCTATCATACCGGCATTGCCCCTTTCCCCGGGTATGTTTACCGGACAGTAAAAATTGAGGGGAAACGCATCCCTGAGGATGGCGGTAAATATGCTGACGTCAGTTGGCTACTGACCATCGCTGCTTCCGGAAGGATTGTCTGGATTACAAAACCTTTAATGGATTACTACCTGCATGGCGGCAATGACGGTTTGCAGGAATCCCTGCGTGACCGCCGACGTCTCCTCGGTTTCTTGGAGCAAAACAAAACATTGTGCGGTAGCGCCGGGTTGGCCGATTACCGGTATTTCATCCACAAACAACTTGTTGCCTCGTTATCTGCCGTCCGATATGCGAAGCGCCTGAAAATCATAAAAAGGGAAATGAATAAACACCGCCTCTGCCGTTTATTCCGCGGTAAGGACTACTTTTTTATGATCAAGCGCGCTATCATTACAAACCTCATGAAACAAAAGGAGTGTGGGTGATTCGCGCCAGCATTTATCAAGAGGGGCATTCCAATAATTCTTTATTTTGTGCGGAAGATCCTGTTCACCAATACAATCCCACGTATACTCCAAGATTACTCCGCCAGGAATTCGCTGCGGTGGGTATCGAAATAAATACGGCAGACCTGCATAAAAGCGAAAAAATCGCCTTTGAATTACATGTCGAAGGCCGTCCACTGGCCGCAAGTTCAGTCCACCGCTACCTGATCGCCACGGAAAATCCCTACATCAACACCTTGAATGCTGATCCTGATTATCTTAAACAATTTAAACAGGTCTTCACCTGGGACAAGAGATTCTTTGGTCTGCCCAACGTCACCCCGGTTATGGTTCCCAATGAACTTTCGTGGGAGTCTTTTCCCAGCTTTGACCAGCGTGATATCTTTGCCTGTTTAATCAATGCCAACAAACGTTTCCCCAGAGAGCTGAATGTTGATTTATATCAGGAGCGCCTGCGGGTAATACGCTGGTATGAAAAAAATGCGCCGGGACTGTTTTCACTTTACGGCAGGGGATGGCATAAACCGCCGGCCGGCATTGATCTGGCCGGTAAACTGGCTCGCCGCCTGGGACGCTTGCGCACTCAACTGTACGGCCATAAACCATTCCCCAGTTATCGAGGCGAAGTGCTTGAAAAGAGAGCGGTAATGTCACGGTCTAGGTTTTCCTATTGCTACGAGAATGTTTGTGACCTCTCCAATTACATCACGGAAAAGATTTTCGATGCTTTTTTGTCGGGTTCAGTCCCCGTCTATTGGGGTGCAGATAATGTAACTGAGCATATCCCGGAGGAATGCTTTATTGACCGGCGAAATTTTTTCGATATGGAAGGGTTACACAACTACCTGATATCAATTGACCAAAAGCAATACCTGCGTTATCAGGAAGCAATTGAAAAATTCCTGCTGAGCCAGGAGGTACGGAAATTCAGTTCTGAGGCTTTTGTCAGTACCATTGTAACCGGGATAATTTCATTGGAAAACGGAGGCCATTGAAGCTTGTTTATGGTGCAATTAAACCGGGACTTATTCTTTTCTGGGACGTCCCAATACCGTCCTTGCTTTGGAGACGGATTTGAAATCTGTCCCCAAACTCCTTGCTTTTTTTGAGGACGGACGTCATAATAACTCACATGCCCTTATCGGACACAACGAAGAATGAAAATAATCAGCAACTTGGATCTGTTTTCATATAAACGAATGGTAATAAATGAGATGACTGAAGCAGAATTACGAGAACAGATTGCCGCGCTGGTTGCCGAGTTTCACCAGGTGAGAAGTGCAAATCAGACCTATACCCCCGGGAAAACTCCCGTCAGATATGCAGGACGAGTCTTCGATGAAAAGGAGATCCAGGCGGCGGTTGAGGCATCTCTGGACTTCTGGCTTACCGAGGGTCGCTTCACCGAGGAATTCCAGGCAGAACTTGCCGCCAGGGTCGGTGTCGAATATGCCATTCTGACCAACTCCGGCTCCTCGGCGAATCTTCTGGCCATCACCGCCCTGACCTCGCACCTTTTGGGAGAGCGCCGTCTCAAGCCGGGTGACGAGATCATTACGGTCGCCGCCGGTTTCCCTACGACAGTGAACCCGATTATTCTAAATGGGCTCATTCCCGTCTTCGTTGATGTGGATATTCCCACCTACAATGCCAGTACCGATCAGATCACTGAGGCAATCAGCCCGAAGACGCGCGCCATCTTCATAGCTCACACACTGGGCAACCCTTTCAATTTGGCGGAGGTCCTGAAAATCGTCAAAAAGCATGACCTCTTTCTCGTCGAAGACTGCTGTGACGCACTCGGCTCAACGTATGAAATCCCGGGGAAGGCGCCTGATTCACCGGCTGGCTGGGTCGGTTCCTTTGGCCACATTGCCACCTGCAGCTTTTACCCGGCTCATCATATCACTTTGGGTGAGGGCGGCGCCGTCTTGACCTCGGATGCTATACTGGCCCGAGCCGTCCAATCACTCAAGGATTGGGGCAAAGACTGTTACTGTGGCCCCGGAGAAAACAACGCCTGCGGCCGTCGCTTCTCAGGGAAATATGGCGATCTCCCGTATGGTTACGACCACAAATACGTCTATACCCATATCGGCTACAATCTTAAGGCGACGGACATTCAGGCTGCCATTGGTGTGGAGCAGTTGAAGAAACTGAATCGTTTCTGCTCCGCCCGGCGCGAGAATTTCAAGCACTGGACGGCTGGATTCCATAATTACGAAGACCGCTTCATCCTGCCCCAGGCCACGGAAGGAAGCGACCCCGCCTGGTTCGCCTTTCCGGTAACCGTCCACGCAGCAGCAGGTTTTGCCAGGACAGATTTGACCAATTATCTGAGCAAACATCTTGTCGAAACCAGGAACCTGTTTTCAGGAAATATTCTCCGCCAGCCAGCCTATGTGGACATCCCGCATCGCAAGATAGGGAAGTTGCCCAATACAGACCGCATCATGAATGACACCTTCTTTCTGGGGACATACCCCGGCCTCGGCAAAGAACAAATCGCTTTCACGATGCATGTCATAGACGAATTCCTAAAAACAAAATAATTGTACGCCCCTGAGCTTGTCGAAGGGTGAGGGAGAGATAGTTCAAAAATGTTCAATAATTTCTTCAAAAACAAATCCGTTCTCGTCACTGGTCATACCGGCTTCAAGGGGTCCTGGCTGTCACTTTGGCTCTCTGAAATGGGTGCCAGGGTTACCGGCCTGGCCTTGCCGCCGAATACCGCACCATCCCATTTCGAGCTTATACACCTGCCAGACCTGATCACCCACACGGAAGGCGACATCAGAAATGGTGGGATAGTCAAAACGGTCTTCGAAAAAGCAAACCCGGAAATCGTCTTTCACCTTGCTGCCCAACCCCTGGTCCGGGATTCCTACGATGATCCCAAAACAACTTTCGATACCAATATCGGAGGCGCCGTCAATGTTCTGGAAGCCATCCGCAGTTGTCCTTCCGTAAAGGCAGTGGTTGTTGTTACCTCGGACAAGTGTTATGAAAATAAGGAGTGGGTCTGGGGGTATAGGGAAAATGACCCCATGGGTGGCCATGACCCCTACAGCGCCAGCAAAGGGGCGGCGGAAATCGTCTGTGCATCGTATTTTCAGTCCTTCTTCGCCAAGCAAGCCCTTGGCCCTCACATCGGCTTTGCCACCGCCCGTGCGGGCAACGTCATCGGCGGCGGCGACTGGGCGAAAGACCGCATCATCCCGGACTGCATCCGCGCCCTGTCCAATGGCGAACCAATTGGCGTTCGTAATCCGCATGCCACCCGTCCTTGGCAGCATGTCCTTGATCCCCTCTCCGGTTATCTCCTGCTGGCGCAGCGTCTTCTTGAAGACCCTGAACGTTTTTCCGGATCATGGAATTTTGGACCGATGGAAAATGGCCATATAAGGGTGAACGATCTGGTAAATAAATTCATCGCGGCTTGGGGAGATGGGAAAACATTTGCGCTCCAATCCGGGACAAACGCTCCGCATGAAGCACATCTGCTGAGGCTTTGTATTGACAAGGCAATGAATGAGTTGCAGTGGATGCCATTATTGGGCGGTGGTGATGCCATCGATTGGACGGTGGGCTGGTATCAAGCCTGGCATACGAGCAATAAGGATTTGCGAAGTTTATCTCTGCGTCAAATCAGAAGCTTCAACGAAATCGCCGCAAAGAAAGGTTCCTGAATGACACAAAATATCCCCGTCGTAATTCTGTGTGGTGGCATGGGTACGCGTCTCCGAGAAGAGACAGAGTACAAACCCAAGCCAATGGTCGAGATTGGTGGAAAGCCGATTATTTGGCATATCATGAAGATTTACGCACATTACGGTTTCAATGATTTTATTCTCTGCCTTGGCTATAAAGGAAGCATCTTAAAAGAATATTTTTTCAATTATGACCTGATGTGTAATGACTGTACTGTTCAATTAGGTCAGGAAAGCAGGATTGCCTTTCAGAATAACCATCCGGAGCAGAACTTTAAGATAACGTTGGTTGATACCGGCCTTCATACCATGACGGGAGGCCGAATAAAAAGAATAGAACAATACATAAATACGGACACATTCATGGTTACGTACGGTGATGGTCTCGCAGACATAAATCTGGAGAAATTAACAACTTTTCATCACTCACACAATAAAATAGCTACACTTACTGCAACGAGGCCACCATCGCGATTCGGTATTCTTGATTTGGGTGACAATGGGAAAGTAAACCGCTTTCGTGAAAAAGTAGGAACCGAATGGATCAATGGAGGGTTCTTTGTTTTTGATCGAAAAGTATTTGATTATCTAGAACAAGATTCTACGCTGGAACAAGCGCCCCTGGAAAAAATGGCGGATGGGGGGCAACTTATGGCGTATCGTCATGAAGGGTTTTGGATCGGAATGGACACCTATCGCGAATACGAGATGTTGAATCAGATGTGGGATTTGGAAAAGGCGCCGTGGAAAGTCTGGTAAATTTTCTCTCCTGCGCCAATGAAATCAAGGGATAATTCATGAAGGTATCCGATTATATTATTCACTATTTGCATGAACAAAAAGTCAGCCATATATTTGAGGTCATTGGCGGGATGACTACCCACCTCACTGATTCGGCCTGTAAACATGAAAGAATGAACCTGATAAGCTGTCATCACGAACAAGCGGCTGCATTTGCCGCTGACAGCATGGCACGGGTTACGGGCATTCCCGGCATAGCTATGGCGACGAGCGGACCGGGGGCAACAAATTTGCTAACCGGGATTGCCGCCTGTTACTTCGATTCTTCACCAGCTATCTTTATTACCGGACAGGTGAATTTAAACGAACAAAAGCAAGACCGCCCTATCAGACAACTGGGGTTTCAAGAGACGGATATAGTATCAATGGCGCAATCAGTTGTTAAGGCTGCCTGGCGAATTAGTTCAGCCGAAGAAGTGCCGATGGTATTAAAGCAAGCCTTTTTTACAGCACTTTCAGGAAGACCCGGGCCGGTTATCATTGATATACCAATGGATATCCAGCGAGCAGATCTCAATAATGATGATTTTACTAGTCAGCCCCTGTTGCTTGGGAGTGTAGACGAAACATTGGTGGAAGAGCTTCTTTACGATCTCAGTCAAGCCAGGCAGCCGCTGATATTAGCAGGAGGTGGCGTAAATTCGGCACAGGTACGAGATTTGTTTAGAATATTTGTTGAGGCAGTAAACATACCTGTGGTGAATTCGCTGCTGGCAGTAGATGTATTGCCCTGTAATCATCCGCTACGGGTAGGAATGATTGGGACGTACGGTAATCGCTGGGCTAATCTTGCCATTGGAGAATCCGACCTATTATTGGTGTTGGGCAGCCGTCTTGATATCAGGCAAACAGGTGATGATACCAATGCCTTTAAAGGGCGCCGCAAAATTTATCATGTGGATTGCGAAAAAGGCGAGATGAACAACAGAGTAACGGGCTGCAAAGAAATATTGGCCCATTTACGACCTTTTTTGATATCGGCAATGAAAAAAATGCCCAAACAACAATCAAAGGATTACTCACGGTGGGTATTAAAAATAAATCAGTTGAAAAAAAAATGGGCAGATACGGCTGAGTTAAACAATTGTAAAGGCATTAATCCAAACAAGTTTATGCATCAACTATCTGATAAATCTAATTTATCTTCCGCATTTATTGTTGATGTCGGTCAAAATCAGATGTGGGCAGCACAATCATTGGACTTAAATGCTGACCAACGCTTTTTAACCTCTGGAGGGATGGCTCCCATTGGTTACGCGTTACCGGCAGCAATTGGAGCATGTATTGCCTATGACAAAAGGCCGGTCATTATGATATCAGGCGATGGTGGTTTTCAGCTCAATATTCAGGAGCTGCAAACTATCGCCAGCAACAATTTACCCGTTAAAATGGTTATATTGGATAACAAGTGTTACGGCATGGTCCGTCAATTTCAAGAAAGTTATTTTGAATGCCGGTATCAATCCACGTTCTGGGGATATGCGGCACCTGACTTTACCAAAATTGCCAAGGCCTATGGGATTCAATCACTCACTGTACAGAATGACGCAGAAATCGAATTTGCCTTGAAAAAAATGTGGGGTGATCCCCGAGCACCTTTCCTCATTAATGTGTTATTGGACATGAATACAAATGTTTATCCAAAAATCGCCTTTGGTTTTCCAATGACTGAAATGGAACCTTTTGCAAAACCGGTAAGCTTTGAAAAAAAATAAATTATCAAACCCCTTAGAGTTAGATTTAGATCATATTCTTCACCATACGAAAGAATTATGGGAGGAATTGCGGGGAAAGCAAATTTTCATTACTGGCGGCACAGGCTTTATTGGCTGTTGGCTTTTGGAGAGTTTTGCCTGGGCGAATGCTCATCTTGATCTTAATGCCTCCGCTCTGGTTCTTACCAGGGATTTCAATGCGTTCCAAAAGAAAGCGCCGCACCTTGCAACAAACCAGGCCATCACTTTTCGTATTGGCAATGTAAGGAATTTCACGTTCCCCGAAGGCGAATTTTCTCACGTCATTCATGCCGCCACATCAGCCAGTGCTCAACTCAGTAATGAAGACCCGCTGCTGATGTTTGATACCATTATCGAGGGAACAAGGCGTACCCTTGATTTTGCTGTACACTGCAATGCCCAAAAGTTACTCCTGACCAGTTCCGGGGCCGTTTATGGTAAACAACCATCGGATATGACCCATGTTTCAGAAGATTATTGCGGCGCACCCGATCCTACCAATCCAAATTCTGCCTATGGTGAGGGTAAGCGGGCAGCAGAACTCCTCTGTTCGCTCTATTCAAAAAAGTACGGCATCGAAACGAAGATTGCCCGCTGTTTTGCCTTTGTCGGCGCTTATCTGCCTTTGGATATCCATTACGCCATCGGAAACTTCATCCGGGATGGATTAAATGGCGGCCCCATCCAGGTCAACGGCGATGGGACGCCTTATCGCTCCTATCTTTATGCCGCTGATTTAGCCATTTGGCTTTGGACTATTTTATTTACTGGTAAGACATGCCGGGCGTATAATGTTGGATCGGAAGAAGATATGACCATCGCAGAGGTAGCAAATACGGTGGCACAGTGCTTTGAGAAACCGGTAGCGGTAAAAATTGACAAGATACCCGACTCACATAAACCAGCAGAACGATATGTGCCATTGACAAAACGGGTACAGGACGAGTGTGGTATCCACCTAGTCACGGATATTCGAGAGGGTATCAGAAGAACATTAATAAATCCAATGGACTTAAAAAGGGGAAGTACCTTAATGAATCGCAACATTCTCAAAGCTATGCCAGAGGAAACACTACGTTGTTTTTTTAATAACCGCTCCGTTCTCATAACTGGTTCGAATGGATTTGTAGCCAGTTATCTGGTCCCCCGTTTAATGAAGTTCGGTGCATTTGTGCATGGGATAGATGTTAAAGAATCTCAAAAATTGACAGATTGTGATTACCGATGTGCCAACCTGATGAACTTTGACTCGATTGCTAGTTATATTAATGAGTGTAGACCCTCTATCGTTTTTCATCTAGCGTCTCAATCATCGGTAGGGCTTTCTTGGAAAGAAGAATACGAAACTATTGATACCAATGTAAAATCTACCTATAATCTTTTTAAAGTACTGGAGCTGCTTTCCACACCCATAAGGCTTCTCTTAATATCCAGCGGCGAAGTGTATGGCGATATCGGAGGCAGAAAAGCTGTTGAAAGCGATAAGCTCAGCCCAATGAATCCATATGCCGTATCCAAAGCAATGATGGAGATGGTTGCCCATAGATTTCGCACTACAAACATACAATACGTAATAGCCCGCCCCTTTAATCATACCGGGCCGGGGCGGCCTGCTACTTTTTTTGACGCCGATATGGCTAAGCAATTTGCGGTAGCAAGAAATGAACGCCGGAACGTAGTTGATCTTAAGGTTGGGAATATTGAAAACATTCGCGACTTTTCTGACGTCAGGGATATAGTGGAAGAATACATTTTGCTTGCCTGCCAAGGAGAATCAGGAGAGGTTTATAATGTTTGTAGCGGCATAGAAACCAGACTTAAAGATATTATTCTTATTCTGGAGAAGATATCGGGAATTAAAGCGTGCATTACGATAGATGAGAATAGATTTAGAAAGAATGACTTGGCGTATTTAGTTGGATCAACGAATCTCGAATTTGAAGGAAGGCCTTTAGAACAGACTATGCGTGATCTATTTATGAGCTTTTTGACATGAAAGAGGTAACTCTTCTGCTAATGGGTGGCAATACCAGGGAGAAAAAAGCCTTTATGAAAAATCGTTGGTTCATACTTGCCCATTGCTTTAATATGGATGGAAGAGCCGCAAGCCATACAATCACGGACAAGATACCCTATTTTATCGAGAAAGGCATTGATCTCGTCGTCCTCAGCGCCCCCACGGGAACCAAGGACAGGCGTTTTCCCCATTATCAGATCATTTCACCGGCCCCTTCGGGAATCTGGTTTGAGATGAGGTACATCATCAAGAATAAGTTCAAAAATCAAACGGTTCAAAGAATATTAAAAGCCATTTTTACAGCCCTCTGCCTTCCCTTCTACGTTGCTGAAAAGGTATTTTTTCAATTTGACAGTCAGTGGTCGTGGTTTCTCAGTGCGTCCATGAAGGGCAGCCTGATTATTAAGAAGCACCGCCCCAACCTGCTGTATTCAAGTGCTGGCCCGCCAAGCACCCATTTGACCGCCTATATCCTGAATAAAATCTACGGCATTCCCTGGATGGCGGAACTGTATGATCCCTTGATAATCGATGATCCGGAACAAAGATGGCATAAATACTACTTTAATCGCTTAGTTGAGCGGGTTGTCTGCCATAACGCCTCCATCGTTGTGTACTTTACAAACCGGGCTCTGGAAAACGCCAATAAACGTCATCCTATCCGCAACCGGGGCATCGTCGTGCGACCCGGCGCCAATCCACCAGACTTTCACGGCGTACCGTACCACAAGACCGATAAAATCCATTTCGGTCATTTTGGATCACTGGATAAAACCCGAAATTTAGCCGTCTTGATTCAGGCTCTGTATGAATTAATCAAGCAATACCCCGAGCTGAGAAACCTTATAACCTTAGATGTCTTCGGCTGTGAATTGGATGTCGAATCCCGCCGGGCGCTTCGTGAATATCCATTGTCAGACGCCTTGGTAGAGCATGGCCGACTGGAATATGATCCGGCAACAGGTAAGACGGGTAGACAACGAGTTATGGAAGCTATGAAACAGACCGATGTACTCGTTGTAATCCATGGTGGGGAAGGAAGCGTCTGCCAGGAATATATCCCCTCGAAGCTCTATGAGTATTTGCTAACCGCACGTCCCATACTGGGGCTTGTGGAAGTTGGCACCGAGTTGGAAGATTTTTTACTTGCCAATGGCCACGTATCCGTCGCCAAGGATGACGTATCAACGGTGGAAGGGGCCGTTAAAACCTTTATTGATACCTGGAACAGCGGCGGCCTGGAGGACAATCAGACAAAATCTCCCTTTACGGTTGAAGCAACGGCCAATGCCCTGATGGAGGCCGTGTCTGATATTTCTCCGGCTACAGGAAGCCATGCCCATGAATCATAGGGCCGGCTCATTTATTCCCAACGGCAGCGGTGAGATAGAGACGTGATTAAGAACAAGACTCGTAACATCGTGCTGTTTTGTAAATCATATTCCAAGGATATGCTGCGTGCGCGGCGCATGGCGGAAAGCATCGAGCGCTTCAATGCTGACAACATCCCTCTCTACGTCTGTGTCCCATCAACCGACCTGAACAACTTTCAACAATGCTTCGGAGATATTCCCGCTTATTTTCTTACGGACGAGCAGATATTGAGCAAGACCTGCAACATTTACGGCCCGTTGCCGAAAGATTTCTCCACCGACTTGTTTCAGCAGTTGATTAAGCTCGAATTCTGGCGGATGGGTTTGTGCGAAAACTATCTCTGGATTGATTCTGATTCATACTTTATCAAAACCTTCCACAGAGAAAATTTTTTTCATGATGAGAGCACCCCTTATACGGTGCAACATCTGGCGCAAGACTTATTGGGCTTTGCCGCAAGAACAAAAAATAAAAAAATAACCCGTGATTTCGAGAATATGGCTATAAAATTCCAGAAACTGTTTCACCGGTCCGGCCCGCTTTATGATTTCGGCTGCTCGCCGCTCCTCTGGTCTTGCAAGGTATTACAAAGCTTAGAGGAAGATTATTTGAAGCCGAGCCAAACAACCATTTTTGCTTTACTGCAGGAATACCCCTGCGAAATGCAACTCTATGGAGAATATCTGCTTTTCAGTAAAAAAATACCCATCGTCCCGATAGATCCTCTTTTCAAGGTTTATCATTATGCCAAACAGTTCTTTGAAGCCCAGATGCAGGGTGAATCAGAGTTTTCGTTAGCCAAGCAATATCTGGGTGTTGTAATGCAATCGTACTGGGCAAAACTCCCGGAACAGAAAAAACCGCCGCTCGTAAGGTTAAAAAGATTCTTCGGCAAAATGGGCGAACAAATCGAAAGAGGGATCAGGGATATAAAGGTGTAAGTACCATGACTGACTCTGTAAATTTGGCCTTTCCGGCCCGACTGCTCTTTTTATTTCTTCGCGTCATCCCGACGGGGCTGCGAAGATATCTCTTCTGCCGCCTCGCTCTCGCTTACTATCAAATAGACCTCAGGCGACGCCTGATTACCCTGCACAACCTCAGCAATGCCTTCCCGGACAAGAGCATGGACGAAGTTCAGCGGCTCGCCAAGGGTGCTTACCGGAACATCGCTATCGTGGCCGCCGAATTTGCCGACCTGCCCTTCTGGACAAAAGAAAATATTAGTAATATCATGGATGTAGATGGGCTGGACCACTGCGAAGCAGCTCTCCGGAAAAACCGGGGTCTGCTCCTGTTCGGCGCCCACTTTGGCAACTGGGAACTTGGCGTCATCGCCACGTCGCTTTTATTGAAGCCCCTCGTCTTGATTTACCGTCCCCTTGATAACAGCGTTCTTGAAAATCTCGTAACCTGGATACGGCAATCTACGGGAAACAGATCGGTGGCCAAGAATTCAGCCATGTGGCCCATGGTCCGTGTTTTGCGGCAAAACGGCATTGTCGGCCTCCTTATTGATCAGAACGTGTCACATTATGAAGGGGTCTTCGTAAATTATTTCGGATTCCCGACCTGTACGACGAATGGCTTGGCCCATCTGGCGCTTCTCACGGGTGCTCCGGTAGTGCCGACCTTCATGGTGCGGAAAAATGATAATCATTACCACTTCGTCTTTGGTCCCGAAGTGGAAATCATCCGGACAGACGACAGAGAAAACGATATTGTCGAAAATACCGCTACCTTTACGGCAATTATCGAAGAGATGGTCCGGCAATACCCCGATCAATGGCTCTGGCTGCACGAGAGATGGAAGGAAAAAAAGGAACCTAGGTGAAAATAGCGGTCCTGGTAAAAAGATTTATTCTCTCCGGAGGAGCGGAGCGCTACGCGGTCGAAGTTACCCGTCGCCTCAAGGCAAGGGGGCACGAAATCCATATCTATGCGAGATCGGTGGATGAGTCGGCATTAGCGGGCATGCAGCACATTAAAGTGCCGAACAAACACACCTATGCGAGCGTGGCAAACTCTCTCTCCTTTGCCAGGGAAGCGGCTCAATTGCTCGCAGGAAAACAGTATGACATCATCCACTCCCATGAACGCGGCTACCGGCAGGATGTTCTTACCGTCCACACCTTTTCCTATAAATCGGGACTGGACCGATACTCCTGGATACGGCGGATGGATCAGAAGTACTTGAGCCCGCGGAGCTGGATCTATCTGTGGCTCGAAAAGAGGCAGATGACTTCGCCCCGACTTGTTGCCGTTTCCCCTCTTATTCGTGAGGATATCAAAAACTATTATCAGCGCACCAAAGGGGTGCAGGTCATACCGCCGGGCGTGGATGTCGACTGGTTTCATCCCGACCGGATTGCCGAATGTCGCGCAAGGAATAACGCGCAGCCAGGCACCGTGTCCAACGATCTGACGGTGCTTTTTGTCGGCTCGGAATTCCGCCGCAAGGGGCTCGACCATCTGATTCCGGCGATCGGCGACAAGATGCGATTGCTGATCGTAGGCCGCGGCGAACACCTGGAACAGTATCGCAAGCTTGCGGCCAGCTGCGGGGCAAGTAAACGGGTTGAATTTGTCGGCCATGTGGATGGGGACATGAGGAAGTATTATGCTTTGGCCGACGTGGTGGTCTTGCCATCGCTCAGAGAGGCCTTTGGCATGAGCATCCTTGAGGCTATGGCCTGCGGTCTGCCGGTCGTAGTAAGTCCCGCTGCCGGAGTTGCCTACCTCATTGAAGAAGGCAGGACGGGTTTTCTTGCCGGCGAAGCCGGCGCGTTGCATGGTGCTTTACTTCGCTTGCAGGATGGCACGTTGCGGAAAGATATGGGAAGGTTGGCGCGACTCGTTGCCGAGGAATACTCCTGGGACCGGGCCGCCGCCGCCTATGATGAAGTTTTTTCTGATGTCCTGAATACCAGGAAGGCAGCAAGCAAGAGAACTGTGGCACGCTAACCACCGGCAATATCGCTTAATGGAGCAAGCAGGGCGCTCCGAAACGCAGCACGAGAGCAGCAAGCGGCATAAGCAAGCGCCGCCAGCCGAAAACGGTCCCGGTCCGATTCCGACAATGACGCCACTCCTGCCATACATTTTTTTAATTCCGCAACCCTGCCCGAAGAAAAAAGCCACCCCAGGTTATGGTCACGAACACGCTGCGCGACGAGCCCTTCGTCTGACGCAATGACCATTTTTCCCGCCGCGGCAGCAAGAGAAAGCACTCCGCTGGAACCAAAGTGTTTCCGATAGGTCAGTAACACAGCATCACTGGCGCAGAAGCACAAGCTTTCCTCAGCAACAGAAACATAGCGATTCAGAATCTTTGCTGCTCCCTGTTTTTCCAATGTTAACAATTTATCCGATAATCCTCGCGCCGGGGAAACTTTTCCGGCGCATAAAAGGAATAATCGTGAATCAAGGGGCCTGTCCAGCATGGCTTGCACCGTCAGATGCAAACCCTTCCTCCGGTCCCCAACTCCGTAGTTAAGCAGCACAAGCCTGTCTGTCGGGATACCTAAAGCATTCCGCGCCTCTTTTTGGCTCAGAGAAAAATCCCCGTCCCAGGGATCGGGAAGAACATGAAATACCGGACCGGCATATTTTTCTTTTGCTACCACACATAAATATTCATCCAGAAAGAAAATGTTCTTAAACCACCGATCCGCACAGAGCCTTGCAAAACCGGCAGCCTTGATTATATTCCCGGGTGGCCATTGTGCGCTGGCCAGAAAACGGGGGCGAAGATACACCCCGGAGATGCGTCCCCGCAGAAGAGCAGGCGGCAGTATTCCCACTGCTGCCTTCCTCAGGCACAAAGAGGCAATGTGATCAAGGTTGTTCACAAAAACCTCCCGGGCGCCACTTTTCTTGAGACAATAAGCCATGGCCGTTATCGTGCTCCCGCCATGAAATTGACCGGCCTCAGAAAAAACGGAAATAAGGGAAACGTTGTTGATGATCGAGGACAGATTATCGTGAATCAACTTCACTGCTTCCGGGCGCATGTCCACCGCCAGGGTCAATCGGAATCCGGCGGCGAGCAAGTCTTCCGCGACATAGCGCAGCCAACTCACATGGTGGCCTTCCATGCCGGGCTCGAAGAGCATGATATGCGACTGAACTGATGCAGCCGGCAAGTTGCTACTCATAATGCCCCTTTTTCAATACCTGGATATTGAGCTTTCCTGGATAGCTCGCTCAATTTTGCGTACTTGAAATACTTGTTGACGGCATCCGCCATTGCCAGAGTAAAGCCCTGCCGGCCATCGAGGAAGCCAAGGCGAATAAGATAGCCATGAAAAAACACGAGTGCCGCCCGCACGGCAGCACCCCAGACCGAAGATCTTCGCCCCGCAGCAAAGGCCTCCTGGGCGCCAAGCGTCGAGTACCGATCGATTTTTCGGAGAAGTTCGCTGAGATTGCTTTCCGTATTGTGTTCAATAGGCACTGTCAGGGCAACGACACCGTTATCAACCGCAACGGCTTCATGGACCGAGACCGCGGTCATACGGCCCTGATCTTTGCGGAAGAGGCGGATGACCCGGTCCGGCCACCAGCCGGCGTGCCTGATCCATCTACCCTGAAAATAATTTTTCCTCGGGAAACTGTAGCTGACGGACGGCTCCGGTCGGCAAACGATTCCTATTATAACCGCTGCCGTTTCAGGCGGTATCCGCTCATCGGCATCCAGGATCAGCACCCATTCGTTGCGGCACTGGTCTACTGCCATTTGCTTTTGGGGACCGAAGCCGCGCCAATCTTCGCTGAATATATCACACCCAAAGGCGGCGGCGATCGCCACGGTATCATCCTGGCTCCCCGAGTCCACGACGACGATCTGGTCGGCAAAGGCCACGCTCTGCAGGCAGTTCGGCAATTTTCCCGCCGCATTCATGGTTATAATGGCCACCGAAAGGGGCACCGAGGAATTCATTTCGCTCTTTTTCCCATCAGATAATTGCTGTCCGGTTGTTTAGCCACAGCGTTTTTCTCTTAGCACTTCATCGAACGTTTTACCAGGTAGTGATCTGGTGTAAGATTGCCGCCGCTGCCGTTTTGTGGCCCTCATATCCCCAGTGAGTGTCGTTGGGCAGATAAACATCTACCCCACCGGCATCGATCCTTTCCTGCAACCATTTTTCTAACGGCGCCCAGCGGACTTCTCTCTTCCCCGGCAAACGCTTTAATAGACTACGGTACGGATATTCAAGGTTGTCTATATATTTATTGTACACTGTTGTTTTGTCAGGAGCAATCATCGTCACCATCTTTGTCCGGCCATTAGATTCAATTGCCTCCTGCAGATCTGCGAGCCGCTGTTCCACCTTGCCCCATTCCTCGGTCGAAATCCCGTCTTTCCACCGATCACCGTAATAAATAAGTATTTCATCAGAGCGACGGCAGGAAAAAAGGTTATGTCTTTTGAGATGGTACCGGAATACCTTGTATGAGCCATACAATCTTTTTACGTTCATTTTGATATAATGTATTGGTTCATCCATGCGCAGAGCAATTTTGGTTTGCCGTGAAAAAGGCTCAGGCGCCTGGTGCATTGGCCTTATGGGAATCCTATCGGAGAAGGCAGAGAGTTCTTTTATTCCTGCAGGTTTAGCAAAATGCAGTAAACAGGATTGGATGCCATTTTCAACCGCCTCAATGATAAACAACCGGGGGGGATATTGCCTGAATTGTGGCGCTCGGAGCAGTTCGTTGATGTCCACGTCATCCTGGTGGAATGTCAGAAGCGACAAGCCAGCGGCGTTAACAAAATAATTTTGCCACCCGTACTCGCTATTCATAGAAAACGAATCACCCACCACAACAACATCGTAATACCGGTCATACTTCGCTAAGGAGTTGGCTCTCGTAAAAAGCGGTTGCTTGAATTTTTCTTGCGGCAGATTCCAACCGAAATCGTTCTCCGCAAAGCCCCCGATCCGCGTAAGATCACCTGCATAGGGTTGCAGGGAAAAAGCAAGAAAGGTTAACAGCGCCCCAGCCAGCAGATAGATCGATAGGAATATACGAAGAAACAATGCCATGTTATCCTGTTCAAAATTGAAAATAGAGAAACTCGCTCACTGAAGACATGTTGGCCAAAGCGGCCAGGAAAAGAGTCGTCACAAAAAGAGCCCATGGTACGGACGGTGTCCACTTCGGCATCCAAGAATCAATTTTAATAGTATCATTTCCCATATAATCTCGCAACAGTTCCTGGCTGTTGGGGCTAAACAAGGTTAAGCAGAACACGAGCAGCAGGTGCGCCATCGGCGTTCTACTGAAGCTGCCGTGAAAAGAAATCGGCCAGGTGGTAAGGGTAAAGATACCACTCCATTCAGCAGGCAGCACTATTCCATCCAGGGCAAACAGAGTTTTATAAATGGTCCCCGCTACGGCCATGTTTTCGGCCCGGAAAAGTACCCATCCCAGGGTAACGTAAAAAAAGGTAAGGGACCAAGCCAACGTACATGAAAGACGCGTTTTTTTCTCACGCCCCGGGTTATGGGAACGTAATTTCCACCACCCATGGGCGGCAACAAGTCCCACTCCATGCCAGGCACCCCACCACAGAAAATTCCAACCGGCGCCATGCCATATTCCTCCGATAAGCATGGTAATAAGGAGATTAACCGTCATTCTCAAGTACCCGAGGTGGCTGCCTCCAAGAGGGATATAGAGGTAATCGCGCAGGAAGCGGGAGAGGGTGATATGCCAGCGATGCCAGAATTCAACCATATTCGTCGCTTTGTACGGGGAATGAAAATTTAACGGCAGACGGATGCCAAACATCCGGCTCAGACCGATAGCCATGTCCGAATAACCGGAAAAGTCGTAATAAATCTGAAACGTATAGGATAAAACCCCAACCCAGCAATTGTAGATATTGACGATTCCGCCCTGTGCCAGAGTAGTAAAAACCGGGTTGGCATAAGACCCAAAAAGGTCGGCGATAATGACCTTCTTGCAGAGGCCAAAAACAAACAGGGTTATCCCGACAGCAATATCTTCCTGAACAAGCAACTCCAGTTTTGCAGCCAGTTGAGGCATCATTTCCCGGTGACGAACGATCGGACCAGCAAACAGCTTCGGGAAAAAGGTTATGAACAAACAATAGTCAGTGAACCTGCATCTTTCCACCGGCATTCTATAGGTATCAATGAGAAAGGCAATTTGTTGAAAAGTGTAGAACGATATCCCTACCGGCAGGGCAAGGACAACGGGGTTAAGGTTTAAACCGGTGATGCTAACTACGCTGTCCAGGATAAAATACGAATACTTGAAATATCCAAGCAGCAGCACATTGAACAGAATACCGGCAGTCAGGAAAACTTTTCCATTTTTTTCTTTTCCCAAGAAAAAAGCCGTCCACCAGTTTATCAAAATAGAGATCACAAGCAGTAGTAAATATTCCGTCTTCCCGTATCCATAGAAAAACAGGGAAGCCGCCAGCAACCAGAGGAGGCTTAAGCACCAATACCCCATATTTTTTAAGGCATGGAATAAAACCAGCGACAGGGGAAGAAACAAGAAAAGAAATAGATAACTGTTAAAAAACATAATAATAACGCTCGGCGATGAGAAGTCGGAATGTGCTGGTTAGTCAAGCGACTATATGAAAGCCTCGCTTGTATGTCAATGACATATTGGGAACCGGATAGTGTTTTCAAACTTATTGAATAAATTACCCCATCGTGTTATGGAAGCGAATGTAAGCGAGGAAACATATGGCGATCAGTTTAGGACACATGTTGGAAGAAAGCTGTCGGCAATGGCCGGGGCACCTGGCGCTCCTTCAGGAGGAAGGCAGCCTTACCTATACTGACCTGGACCGGGCCGTTAATTCCCTCGGAAACAGGATGCGGGATGCGGGGCTGCAAAAAGGCGACAAGGTTGCCTTGATGCTGCCCAACGGCATCGAATTTGTCGTTTCCTATTTCGCCATCCAGAAAATCGGCGCCGTGGCGGTGACACTGAATGTCCTCTCCACGGCCTACGAACTCCGGCATCTGCTCGGCAACAGCGAGGCCCGGGGCCTGATCACGACCACCCTGAATGCTCAAAAATTGGCCGAGATAAGAAACGATCTCCCGCTTTGCACCTTCCTGCTCCTCCATGATGAACAAAATCCCGCTTCCTCGCCCTTCCGGAGCGCCATGGCAGCAGGCCCTTTCACGCTGGAGATGCCGGAGATAAAAGGCGCTGATCCGGCCGTGATGATCTACACCGCCGGTCTGACCGGCCATCCGGTCGGGGCCGTGCTGACGCAAAATAACCTGCTGGGACAGTCCTTTCTGCTGAAGACTATCTGCGGCACTACCGATCAGGACCGCGGTCTGGCCGTCATTCCCCTGTTCCATTCCTTCGGCGCCGTGGTCAATATGCTCTGCGTCATCCGGGTGGGCGCCAGCGTCGTCCTGATGGACAGCTTTTCCTTAGACGGTATTTTCAGCGCTATCGAAAGGAAAAAAATCACCTTTATCGCCGCCGTACCGCGTCTCTTTATCGGCATGGTCATGCAGCCCGAGGACAAGGAATCCGATCTTAGTTCCTTAAAACTTTGCATCAGTGGCGGGGCGGCCATGCCGGTGGAATTTTTCCCGCGCTTTGAAGCCCGCTTCGGCTTCAAGATCATGGAAGGTTACGGCCTTACCGAAGCCTCGCCGGTCTGCGCTTTCACGAGGCCGGCCGGGGTGCATAAACCGGGCTCCGTGGGCCCGGTGGTGCCCGACGTGGAGGCCAGGGTGGTTGATGATGCCGGGCGGGATTTGCCGACGGGAGCGGTCGGAGAACTCCTCATCCGCGGCAGCAATGTCATGCAGGGATACTACCATGCGGAAACGGCCACGGCCGAGGTGATCCGTGACGGCTGGCTTTATACGGGCGATCTGGCCCGGATGGATGAGGACGGCTACATTTTTTTAACGGGCTTGAAAAAGCGGATGATCATTACGAGCGGCTTCAATGTCTATCCCCGGGAGGTGGAAATTGTTCTCAATCTGCACCCCGCGGTCCAGGCGTCCTTAGCCGTGGGGAAGCCTAATCTCCTCAGAGGGGAGGTGGTCAAGGCCCTGATCGTAAAACATCCGGATATGGACGTGGATGGTAAAGAACTGGTCCGGCATTGCCGGCAGTATCTGACTTCCTACAAGGTGCCGCGGGATATTGAATTCGTGGAAAGTCTCGCTTAATGAACAATAACTTATAAATGACAGGCAATCTGTCGGAAAGGGATGGGAAAATATGAAAGATGTGGTCATAGTAAGCGGCGCCAGGACGGCGGTCGGTAATTTCGGTGGAGCCCTGAAGGGCGTGAGGGTAGTGGACATGGGCGCCCTGGTTATCAAAGAGGCGATTAAGAGGGCGGGATTGCGCCCGGCGGTCAATGATTTTATCAAATCCTGCCGCCCCAAAGGTCTGGGCGAGTTTGACATGACTGAAATCAACCGGAAGTTTTACGATTACGACGCCTCGCTGACGCCGACTTATTTTGACGAGTGCCTTATGGGCAACGTCATCTCGGCCGGGTTAGGCCAGAATCCCGGCCGACAGGCATGCCTCTACGCCGGGTTACCCGAGGAAACCAACGCCATCACCATCAATAAGGTGTGCGCCTCCGGTATGAAGGCCATCACGCTGGCCGCGCAGATTATCAAGGCCGGCGATGCCGATATCATCGTCGCGGGAGGCATGGAAAATATGTCGAACGCCCCCTATGCCCTGCCCGAGGCGCGCTGGGGATACCGCATGAATATGCCCTTTGGTCAGATCGTGGATCTGATGGTGAACGATGGCCTCTTTGAAATATTCAATAACTACCACATGGGCTTTACGGCCGAGAATATCGCCGCGAAGTACGGCATCACGCGCAAGGAGCAGGATGAAATATCGCTTTTGAGCCATCAGCGGGCCCGGGCCGCCATCAAAAACGGAACGGTCGCCGACGAAATCGTACCGTTCGTCATCCCCCAGAAAAAAGGCGACCCCACGGTCTTTGCCGTGGATGAGCGGCCAATGGACACGAGCATGGAGAAGATGGGAAAAATTCCCCCGGCCTTTAAAAAGGACGGTGGCACGGTAACGGCGGGCAACGCCTCCGGCATCAACGACGGCGCGGCCGCAGTAGTAGTCATGAGCGCCGACCGGGCTAAAGAATTGGGCCTGAAACCCTTGGCCAAAATCAAAGGTTATGCCTCCGGCGGCGTGGACCCCGCCTATATGGGGCTGGGGCCTATTCCGGCCACGCGCAAAGTGCTTGGCAAGCTGGGCCTGAGCGTAAAGGATATGGATATTGTGGAATTGAACGAAGCCTTCGCCTGTCAGGCGATTGCCTGTATCCGGGAGCTGGAAATAGACATTGATAAATGCAACTTGAACGGCAGCGGCATCTCCATCGGCCACCCCGTGGGCGCCTCGGGCGCGAGGATTACCTACAGCCTGGCCATGCAACTGCAGAAGCAGAATAAAAATCTTGGTCTGGCTACCCTCTGCATCGGCGGCGGGCAAGGCATGGCCATAGTACTGGAGAGGATGTAACTAAAAAGTTCCCTCCCCCTTGCTTAAAGCACCCACTTTTGGCGACGGGGGAGGGTTAGGGTGGGGGTGTAAAGCCATATAATCCCAATTTGTTATCCCCCCCCTCCCCTTAATCCCCTCCCGCCAGGGGAGGGGAACATTAATTTTCCAAGGATTCGATAATTTTTCATCTGAAAGGAGAACAAATGTCATACGATAATTTACTATTGACCGTAGAAGAGAGTATCGCCACCATCACCTTCAACAGACCCAAGGCCATGAATGCCATGAATTCGGATACCATGCTGGAACTGCGGGACGCTGTTACGGCCTGCAAAAATGATGCTGCCGTCAAGGTCCTGATCTTGACCGGGGCAGGTGAAAAAGCCTTTGTAGCCGGCGCCGATATTTCGCAAATGCAGAATTTGCGGCCCGCTGAGGCCCTGGCCTTCATGGAACTGGGCAATGAAACCCTGCGCCTGATCGAGACCATGCCCAAACCAGCCATCGCGGCGGTCAACGGCTTTGCCCTGGGCGGCGGCTGCGAAATTGCCATGGCCTGCGACATCCGCATTGCCTCGGAAAACGCCCTGTTCGGACAGCCGGAAGTATCTATCGGCCTTATCCCCGGTTGGGGCGGCACACAGCGCCTGCCCCGTCTGATCGGCATGGGCCGGGCCAAGGAAATGATCATGAGCGCAGCGCCGATAGACGCCAAGCGAGCCTATGAGATCGGACTAGTAAACAAGGTAGTGCCCCTCGATCAGCTCCTGGCGGAAGCCAGAAAATTTGCCTTGAAGCTGACGACTCTGCCCGGTTTCTCCCTCAAGATGATCAAGCACGCGGTCAATTTCGGTTATGACCTGGCCCTGGATAACGCCATCCGGCTGGAGGTGGAATGCTGCGCCCAGTGCTTCAGCACCGATGATCAGAAGGAAGGGATGAAGGCCTTCCTGGAAAAGAGAAAACCAGTTTATACGGGACGTTAGGGCAACAATGATTGTAGGGGCGATGCATGCGTCGCCCCTACGGGAGGAAACTTATGCCGCAAGAACTTATAGATTCGCTGGTCGTAAAAAACGACACCAAAATCGTCTTTCTCATCATGGATGGTCTCGGCGGCCTGCCCATGCCCGGCCGGGACCAGACGGAACTGGAGGCGGCCCGTACGCCTAATATGGACACACTGGCCAGGAAGTCCATTTGCGGCCTTCTCGATCCCGTGGGATACGGGATCACACCGGGCAGCGGCCCGGCCCATTTCGCCCTGTTCGGCTACGACCCCGTCACGACTAATGTGGGGCGCGGCCTGCTTTCGGCCACGGGCGTTGATTTCCCCATGACTCCGCGAGATATTTTCATGCGCGTCAACTTTGCCACCATTGATAAAAAAGGGCTGCTCCTGGACCGGCGCGCCGGTCGCATCGCCACGGAAGAAAGTGAGCGCCTGTGCCGGAAGCTTCAGGAACGAATCCGCTTGTCTTCCCCGGAAGCAGCAGGGGTAGAGGTCTTCTTCCGCACGGAAAAGGAATACCGGGGCATAATCGCCCTCCGGGGTGATAATCTCCGGGAGGAAATCGCCGAGACGGACCCGCAGCAAACCGGTGTAGCGTCTCATCCCCCTCTCGCCCTGATACCGGAGGCCGCCAAAACATCGGTCATCCTGACGGAATTGATCGCAAAGGTAAAGGAAGTCCTGGCCGATGAACCAAAGGCCAACATGATCCTGCTGCGCGGTTATGGGAAGTACCAGCAATTCCCGAGTATCGGCAGCCGGTTCGGCATCAACCCCCTGGCCATCGCCAATTATCCCATGTACCGCGGCATTGCGCGTCTACTGGGAATGGAAGTTAATCCGCTGACTTATACCATTGCCGAAGAATTTGCGGCGCTGGAGCAGAATTTCCAGCAGTTCGACTTCTTTTTCATGCACATCAAGCCCACCGATTCCAATGGCGAAGACGGCAATTTCGACGGGAAGGTGAAGGTTATTGAAGAGGTGGATGCGCTGCTGCCGCGCCTGACAGCCCTCAAACCCGACGTCCTCGTGGTGACGGGCGACCACTCCACGCCGGCGGCTCTGAAATCCCACAGCTGGCACCCCGTGCCGGCGATCCTGGCCTCTCCGACCTGCCGGCCGGACCGGGTAGAGCGTTTCGGCGAGCGGGACTGCATCCAGGGAGGCCTGGGCCGGATGCCGATGATGCATCTCATGTCGCTGGCCCTGGCCCACGCCCAGCGGCTGACCAAATTTGGAGCGTAACCAACGCCGCTGACGAAGTCGTAAGAAGGTCGCAGGCAAGGCGCACGAGCCCTGAGGAATGAGGCGTACTTTTGTACGCTGCAATGACGAAGGGTGAAGCGCAACGCAGCATCCGGCCTTCTTAGTAAGTTAGAAATTATCCCGTTTATCGGGGCTACGACTTCGTCCTTCTTTCGAGCTCCTCCGCCCGTAACTGCTTGCGCAAGACTTTGCCCACGTTGGTCTTGGGCAATTCCGTCCGGAACTCTATCTCTGTCGGCAGCTTGTATTTCGCCAGTTGGGTCTTGCAGAAATCCAGCAGTTCCTCTTTGGTGGCCGTCATGCCTTCCTTCAGCACCACAAAGACCTTGATGTTTTCGCCCCGTTTCCGGTCGGGGATACCGATTGTGCAGGCCTCCTGAACCCGGGGATGGCGGTAGAAGACCTCGTCAATATCGCGCGGATAGACATTGAAACCGCCCGTGATGATCATGTCTTTTTTGCGGTCCACTATATAATAATAGCCGTCTTCATCCACCGTGGCAATATCGCCCGTATAGCACCAGCCGTCGCGCAGGGCATTGGCCGTCTCCTCGGGCATGCCCCGGTAACCCCTCATCACCTGCGGCCCCTTGACGATAAGTTCGCCCGGCTCGCCGCGGGGCACATCAATAAGACCCGTTTCGAGATCCACGATGCGGCTGAGGGTGTCGGAGATAGGCACCCCGACGCTGCCCACCTTCCGGGCGCCGCCGGCAAAGGGATTGACATGGGTTGCAGGGGAAGTTTCCGTCATGCCAAAGCCCTCGACGATAACCGCGCCCGTAATCTTTTCAAAGGACTCTATCACCTCCACAGGCAAGGGAGCACTGCCGGAAAAGGCCCCCCGGATGCAGCTCATATCTGTCTTCTTGAGGCCGCGATGATGCAATATCCCGATATACATGGTCGGCACTAAAGGCACAAAGGTCGGGCGGAATTTGCGGATGGCCTCCAAAAGCGGTCCCGGCTGCGGCTTGGGGACTAATACCTGTGACCAGCCCATAAAAATAGCAAAATTCATGGCGATAGACATGCCGAAGACGTGGAAATAGGGCAGCGCCGCCAGCATGACCTCCTCCCCTTTTTTAAACTTGGGAAACCAGGCGGCACATTGCTGCGCCTGACAACTGAGATTGCGATGGGTAAGCTCCACCCCTTTCGTGACGCCCGTTGTGCCTCCCGTAAACTGATAAACGGCCACATCGTCGAGGCCGATATCCGCCGTCGGCGGCACGGGTTCATGGCGTTCGAGGCAATCCTTCCAGCGGTACACATCGGGGGCATCTTTGACATCGGCGGCTAATTTTCTGCTTTTAGCCACGAGCGGGAAAAGAATATTTTTCGGAAAAGGCAGATAATCACCGATGGAGGTGACAATAATCTTTTTGATCGCCGTCCGGGGCCGCAGGTCAATCATGCGGTTAGCCAGTAGATCAAGAGTTATGAGGACTTGGGCGCCGGAATCATTAAATTGGCGTTCCAGTTCATAGTCGGTGTAGAGGGGGTTGTTCATAACCACAATACCCCCGACTTTGAGAATGCCATAATAGGCGGCCACACAGGGAATCAGGTTGGGGAGCAGGACCGCCACGGCATCGCCTTTCTTGATGCCGAAAGCAACCAGGCAGGCGGCCAGGCTATTGGCCATGTCCCGCAATTGACGGAAGGTGATCCGGTACCCCTCGAAAATGAGCGCGGTTTTATCGGAAAACTGGTCCGCCGTCCGGTCCAGAATGTGGGGCAAGCAGATGTCTTCGTAAGCGATGTGCTCTGGGACACCCTCCTCATAGGATTTTAACCATGGTTTATCCTGGACGTTGATGGACGACATAGTTTTCCCCCTTTATTATTGAAAATCTCCCCCCCCCCCCCTCCTTGCCAAAGAGGGGAATAAACAAACTACATCCCCCTTTAGCAAAGGGGGACTGAGGGGGATTGGATAGGCTGAGACTGCTTTGCACAACTCCCTTATACGTCATTCCGGTGGAAACCGGAATCCAGGAAGCGCTTGATAATACTGGATACCGGCCTTTCCCCGTCAAGCGAGGACTGAAAAGAGCGCCGGTATGACATAATTGCTGGTTTTATGTAGTTGTGCAAATGTCTCAGGCTTTCCGGCGTTAGACGAATAACAGGTGGGGGCATAACCTGCCGACGGGTTATGCCCCCGGAGTCTATCAGAAACTCATAGAACACTGGGCGCCCAGGATGAGCGCATTATTATTGCTGTAGTCGCCCTTGACAAGCCCAGCGGAGGAATTGTTGATATCGGTGGCCTTCATGAAGAGGTATTCCACGCCGAGATCCAGGGCCGAATTCTTGGTCGGTTTGTATTGCACTCCCGTGGCCACCGCTATCCGGTCGCTGTCGGGCAACGATACCATGCGGTGCTCGGCATCGGGAACCGGCGTCTGGTCAAAGGCCAGGCCAAATCTGAACTTCCAGTCCTCGCTTGCCTTGTAGTTCGCCCCAAAAGCGGCGCGCCAGCTGTCCTTGAACTGGGTATCGAGCTTCTTAACGGTAGCTCCGATTGTGACATTATAGATGTTAACTGCTTCCACGCTGCTCCAGCGGGTCCATGAAATATCACCCAGCAGCTCCCAGCGGCTGCCCAATCCTTGCGTAAAGCTCACAATCGCAGTATCGGGCAGTTCTATGTCACCCGTTGCAGGAGCATTTGCAGCAGTATTTGACCCAGGAGGCAACGGCGGCGTCGGTAGCGGACTGGAAGTAGACAAAGTCCCTTTCAGGGTGTGCTTAACCGACGACCGATAGGATACCCCGAGCCGCGTGGCAGGCGCAAGCTGCAACAACACACCCGCGTTCCAGCCCCAGGCGTAGTCGTCCGCCTTGAGCGTCCCCTGTATCCCGGATATCGTTTGAGATATATACTCCGCTTTCATATTCTGCAGGTTCGCACCGACGCCGATCGATATCATGTCGTTGACGCGATAGGCCAGCGAGGGGTTCACGTTTAACGTCTCGACGGAAAACTTGATGGACTGGTAACGGCCCCAAAAGCTGCTCTCGTATTCCGTTGCCAGACCGAAGGGCGCACTGATGCCGAGACCGACGTACAGGTCTTTGGTCAGCACCGAGGAAAGAAAGGCGTTGGGTATTAAATTCCAGCCGCCACCATCGCCGCCATCAGTACCGGTATTAGGCCCATAAACAGCCGCAGGAACTGGAATGGTGCTTCCCGTGTTACTGAACTTGATACTCGGCTTCACCGCAGTTAGACCGAGGGAAATCTCCTGGGCCTGGAGCTTGGTCATGCCGGCGGGATTGAAGAAAATGGTGCTGGCGTTCTCGGCTACCGCTGCCGAACCGGCGTAGGCATTGCCGATCCCGCTGGCATTCTGTTCAAACAGTTGGAACCCCGCTGCCCAGACGTTGCCGGAACACAGGAGCGCGGCCAAAAACGCTACGGCACAAATAAACGATCTTTTACCCCTCATTTGTTTACCCCCCCTTAAAATTAGTTGTATTTTATTCAACTCCCATAGATTTCCAGACTATCTCCGCAATGTCCAGGGCCGCCATGCTTTCTTCTTTCTGCCGGTCCTTGATGCCGTCCGATACCATGGTCAGGCAGAAGGGACAGGCCACCGCCACCGTCCCGGCCTGCACGGCAATCGCCTGATCGGTCCTCATATCGTTGATCCGCTCGCCCTGGTCCTCTTCCATCCACATGCGGCCACCGCCGGCCCCACAGCAGAATGCCTTATCCCGGTTCCGCTCCATTTCCACGAACTCCATCCCGGGCACCGCCTGCAGAATGGTCCGCGGCGCGTCATATACACCATTATACCTGCCCAGGAAACAGGAATCATGATAGGTAAACCGTCCCGCCACGGGTTTTTTCAGGCTGATCTTGCCTTGTTTGAGCAAGTCGGCAATGATCTCCGTATGATGGTAAACCTCGAAATTACCGCCGAAATGCGGATAATCTTTCTTTAAAGCGTTGTAGCCGTGGGGACAAATGGTAATGATCTTCTTGACCCCATAGCCGTTCATGGTTTCGATATTGGCCTGTGCCATGGCCTGATAGAGGTATTCGTTACCGCCCCGCAGGGCCGAATCGCCGCAGCAGCCTTCCTCGTTGCCCAAAATGCCGAAGCTGATCCCCGCCGTCTGGAGGATCCGGGCCAAAGCCACCGTCACCTTCTTCCCGCGTTCATCAAAGGAACCTGAACAGCCGACATAGAAGAGGTATTCCGCGCCCTGGTCTTCGGCCAGCGTTTTTATTCCCAGTTCTTTCGCCCAGTCGCCGCGCTGATGGGCGCCAATCCCCCAGGGATTGGAGTTATTTTCCATGTTCCGGTAGGTCAGTTGCAGCTCGGGGGCGAAATCGGCCTCCGTCAGCACCTTGTACTGCCTCATACCGATAATCTTGGGCACATGCTCGATCAAGGCCGGGCAATGCTCCATGCAGTACATACAGTTGGTGCAGGCCCATAACTCGTGGAGATCAATCACTTCTCCGGGCAGCACCTTGTCTTCACCAACCGGGCCGGCAGCCTCTTCCGGAGCCGCGTCGCCGCCCTCCACCTTTTTATCGGCGGCGGCCTTTTGAGCCGCCACCGCTGCCGTCGCCTTGGAGAGCCAGTAGGTCTTCAGATCCTGGATAAATTTCTTGGGGGAAAGGGGCTTCCCGGAAAGATAGGCCGGACAACCGTCCTGACACCGTCCGCAGCGCGTACAGGCGTCGGTGTCAAATATCTGTTTCCACGACAACTCTTCCAGTTTGCCTACGCCGAAGGATTCGGCCGTCTCAAAGTCGCGAATCGGCTCCAGATAGCCCACCGGCTTCAGGGAGGAAAAGAACAGATTGGCCGGCGTGGTAACGATGTGGAGCAGGCGGGAATAGGGAATGTAGGCGATGAAGCCGAGGGACAGGAAGGTATGGGTCCACCAGGTAATCTTGTGCAGCAGTTTGGCCGTTTCCGGGTTCAATCCGCAAAAGGCCCCCGCCAGTGTCCAGCCACCAAAGGACCAGATCTCCCAGGGCTGCCGGTTGACGTGGATCCGCAGCGCTTCGATGAAAAAGCCCGTAATGATGATCGCCCCGATGAGCAAAAGGACGATTACATCGTCGGGCGTATTGTCCGGTTTTCCTTTATATCCGAGACCTTCGGGCTTGGTGACGTACCTCCGGAACAGCGCCATAGCTATCCCCAGCAAGACAGCCAGACCGAAAATCTCCATGAGCAGGGAAAAAACCAGATAAACCTTCCCCGTCAGAAAGGCAACGCCGAGAGGTTCGGCAACATGGAACTCCACCGCGTCAAAAAAAGCCCCGAAGATCAGGACGAAAAACCCGAAAAAGATCAGGCCGTGCATGATGCCGGGGTAGATTTCACGGAAGGTCCTGATCTGGAACAAACCGTCCACCAGGAGGCGCTTAAGCCGTTCCTGAATGTTGTCTAATCTGATCTCCGGCTTGCCAATGGCCTTCCACATCTGCCACCTTCTGTAAACACCATAGGCGCAGATGGCCAGAGCCACGGCAGCCAAAACAAAGAGAATCCCCTCAAAATGCTCGGCATTCCAGAAGACTTCCCGGCCTTCATTTCCCACGTAAAACTTTGCCTTTTCCATTTTTTATTCTCCTGTCACTTTTCCCCTTCCCCGTCAGAAAAACAAACACCCTATATTAAGGGGGATACAGGGGGATTTAACTCTTATGAATGCTACCGCAAATCCCCCCTACCCCCCCTTTTACAAAGGGGGGGACCATTTGCCTGCAAACCCGACGTTACCTATCCCACCAATGTCCGGCACTCTTTGACCAGTTCCGGCACCACTTTGAACAGATCATCAACGATTCCGAAATCGGCCTTGGTGAAGATGGGCGCCTCGCTGTCCTTGTTGATGGCCACGATGTATTTGGATGAGCTCATCCCGGCCAGGTGCTGGATAGCGCCCGAAATGCCGCAGGCGATATACAGGTTCGGAGAAACCACCTTTCCCGTCTGCCCGACCTGATCGGAGAGAGGCCGCCAGCCGGAATCCACGGCGGCCCGCGAGGCCCCCACGGTGGCGTTCAGTATCGCCGCCAGTTCTTCCAGAACTTTGTAGTTATCCGGTCCGCCCATGCCCCGGCCACCCGAAACAATGATATTGGCTTCCGTCAAGTCAACCTTGCCGGCCGCATCCTTCTGCACTTCCAGGACCTTGGTCTTCAGTTGCGCCGGATCAAGAGCGGCATCAAAGGATATGGCCTCCCCCGCCCCGGCTTTTTCCACCGCCGGAAATACATTCGGCCGCAGCGATGCCATCTGGGGATTGGTCGTCGTCACTACCTCGGCGAAACACTTGCCGGCGTACATGGGCCTGACTGCGACCATGCGGCCATCGGCAATCTTGATCTCCGTGCAGTCGGTCGCCAGTCCCGTGGCTAATTTCCCGGCCAGGCGCGAGGACAGATCCTTCCCCTGGGAAGTAGCGCCCAGAAGCAGGATGGCCGGATCTTTCTCCCGCACAATTTTGGCTACGGCCGCCGCATAGGCATCCGTCGTATAGGGCTCAAACAGCGCATTATCGGCCACATAAATCTTGTCCACGCCGTACTTGGCCAGTTCGCCCGCCACCTTTGCTACTCCGCTGCCCAGGAGAACCGCGCCGACCTCTTCTCCCGACTGGTCGGCCAGCTTCCGCGCTGCGCTCGCCAGCTCAAAACTTATTTTACGTAAAACGCCGTCTCTCTGCTCGGCGACTATCCACACACCTTTTGCCATGATTGTATCCTCCTATGTCTTAAATAACCTTCGCCTCTTCCCTCAGCAACTTCGCCAGTGCAGCCGCCTTGGCTGCCGGATCGTCGCCGCTGATGATCTTCCCGGCTGCCCGGGCCGGAGGCGGTACCAAACGGAGCACCCGCGACTTCTTCTCTACCGCTACACCGAGCGCGGCCGCATCCTTGACATCCACGGGCTTCTTTTTGGCCTTCATGATGCCGGGCAGCGAGGCGTAGCGAGGCTCATTCAACCCCTTCTGAGTGGTAATCAGACAGGGCAGAGGGCTCTGGATCAGGAGCTGGGCGCCTTCAATCGGACGCACAGCCTTGAGGGCTGCGCCTTCCACATCCACTTTGGTAACTACGGTAATCTGCGGGATGCCGAGCAATTCCGCCAGGATGGAACCAACCTGCCCGGAATCGTCATCAATGGCCCGCTGACCGCAAAAGATAATATCGTAGGGAACGGCCTTAATGGCCGCCGCCAGGGCCGAGGCCGTGACATAAGAATCGGCGTCCGCCAGGGTCGGGTCACTGATGTGAATGCCCTTATCTGCCCCCATCGCCAGGGCGGTCCGAATCGTCTCCATCGCCCGCGCCGGCCCGAGAGAAATAACCGTCACCTCGCCGCCATTTTTTTCCTTCAGCCGCAAGGCCTCTTCAACACCATACTCATCATAGGTATTCATCACCCACTTGATACCCGCCTCGTCTATGCCCGATCCATCAGACTTAACCCGTATTTGCGCCTCCGTATCGGGAACCTGCTTAATACATGCAATGATATTCACTTGTTCCTCCTTTCTGGGATACAGCCCGGAAAATATTTTCTCGCGCTGCATCTATTAAGTTGTAGCTATCATGTAACCATGTCCTTACCTGTTTTAGACCCTTAAGTCAACAGGCAAGTTGCTGTCAAGTAAATAATTAGTAAGTTAGAAATTATTTTCTGCGTTTTTTGCAGAATATGATTTCGTTAACTTACGAGCCTCTTGCAAAATGAGCATTGTTACGAGGGTTATCACGATTCCCTTGCTGTTTTTCTGCCGTTCTCACTTCAGAGAGGGTGACTGGTTATTATTTACCCGTATTTTCGCAAATAGCCCATATTGATGGGCGCACCT
>JAPLJV010000013.1 GCA_026388415.1 Deltaproteobacteria bacterium
GGCCTTGGCAACATCGTCCGGATAGTTGCGGTAGCCGACAAGATTCTGACCACGCAGCAACATGGAGAATGGTGTTTTCTTGATGTAGCGTTTCAGAGTTTTGGGTCTTTCCCAGGGATCCTCGTTGAGAAAGCGGTGCATCGTATCGAACGTGGCGCCTCCCCAAACCTCCATGGCCCAGAAACCGACCTCGTCCATTTGTTCGGCGATCGGGAGCATGTCCTCCGTGCGCATGCGGGTCGCAAAGATAGACTGATGGCCGTCCCGGAAAGTGTTGTCCTGGATCTGGACGGGATGGACGGGGCCGTTTCTCATAATGTCTGTCATTTCTCATTTCCTCCATTATCCTTGATTTTCTTTACCTCTAAAGATTCTCCTGATTTCTCTTCCGGCTCATTCACGGCCTTTTTAAACCCCAGGATCGCTTTGCCGATGGCGTTGCCGACCTCCGGTAGTTTGCCAGGCCCGAAGATAATCAGGGCAATCACCAAAATTACAATCATTTCCGGCATGCCAATTCCAAACATATCTTTTTACCTCCTCATTGACGTGAACGTGTTTTATTGGAGCACCCTACGGCAAACCCATGGATACATGTCGTTTCAGGTCAAGGAGCAATGTTTCTTTATGTCTTGACATGTGAGCTATATCAACATATGTGCCAACCAAACCCACGAGAGGCAAAAATATATAACGTTATGATTATATTTGTATTTAACTGAATGATGAAATGGAGTTTAGCGGAGCGATGGTGGATCTTCCCACCATATTTGGTTGTTTCTGAATTATTTGTCGGGCAGGTCATTGTGGGTTCTGGAGGATGTGTGGCTTGAGGAATGGTTCTAAGGGCGTCCTGGTCTCTTGATGCCGAGCTTCTTCATGCGAGCCCTCAGGGTGTTCGGATGCAAATCAAGAATCAGCGCAGTCCCCTGAGATCCTTCGATTCTCCAGCCGGTTTGTTGAAGTGCCTTGAGGATGTGTTCCCGCTCAGCCTCTGCCAAGGCCTTCGTTACTCTTGATCCGGCAGAGGGAGACTCATCCTCCCGGACAGAATTTATAGGCATGGCATCAATCTTTTCTGCAAGTTTGAGTTCGGAGCCTTCGCTTACTATGATGGCCCGTTCGATAACACTAATCAGTTCTCGCACATTTCCTGGCCAGGCGTAGCTTTTAAAAGATTCCATGACCTTAGTGGAAACCCTTTTAATATCTTTGTTGTGGCTCTTGTTGAATTTTTTCACGTAGGCTTTCACGAAGAGTGGTATATCCCCTTTCCTCTCCCTCAAGGGGGGAATGGTGATGGGGAAAATATTGAGTCGGAAATAAAGGTCCCGTCGAAACCGGCCTTTTTTTATCTCTTCCTGGAGGTCTCGGTTGGTAGACGCAATGATCCGGACATCCACCTTTATAGGATGCGGGTTACCGAGGCGCTCGAATTCCCCCTCTTCAATGACCTTTAGGAGCTTTGCCTGCAATTCTATAGGGATCTCGCCGATCTCGTCCAGGAAGATGGTGCCCCTGTCGGCAAGCTCGAAACGGCCGATCTGCCGTGCTGTGGAGCTAGTGAAAGCGCCCTTTTCACTGCCAAAGAGCTCGTTCTCGATGAGATTGGCAGGCAGGCTGGCACAGTTTACATTCACAAAGGGCCTATCTTTGCGGTCACTTTCCCGATGGAGTAAGCGCGCGAAGATACCCTTTCCGGTTCCTGTCTCACCGGTGAGGAGCACCGTAGTCTTCATACGGGAAACTTGCCGAGCCTTGCGTATTGTGGATTCTATAGCATCGCTTGTGCCAATGATTTCGCGATACCCCTCTTTTAATTCCATTTCGTCGCGGAGATAGATATTCTCGGCCTCCAACTGGTCCTTCAGTCTCTTAATCTCATCAAAGGCTCTCGCCAGAGTTTCTGCTGTCTGTTTGATTTCGGTCAGGGCCGACTCCAATTTGACGTTCGTTGCCTTTAAGTCGGCCTCTAAACGACGTTCCTCCGTGATATCCCTTGCCAGGGATTGGATAGAAATGAGTTTCCCCTCCAGGTTTAACAACACCGAGTTGTACCACTCACAAGTGATAACCGAGCCGTCCTTGCGATAGTTGCGGTTTATATGGACGTTACTGGTTCGGCGTGCGGCAAGCATCTCAGCACTCAACTCGGCGACATGGTGCAGATCGTCATCGTAAACCCATCGTAATTGGTCGATCCGTTTGCCCATCACCTCTTCGGCAGTCCATCCGAAAATCTTCTCTGCTTGATTTGACCAATAGGTAACCTGAAAGTAATTGTTAAATTCTACAACTGCCAGAGGGGCGTTCTTGATGTGGAAATTAAGCCGCTGTAATGTTTCACTCAGCTTACTTTGAGTCCGCGGGTATTTTATTGATTGTTTTTCGAGAACTCCGATTCTTTGTTCGAGTTCTTCATAGGTAGGTTTTTCTAGCAACAGGTAAACAGACCTCCAGTTGTCAAGACCCAAAATCAATTTCAATCAGAATTGATTGAAATTTATTTGATAAGATACTGCCTTTCGATGGCGGAGATATAGATGTGCTGTTTTTGCTTGTCAAGGGATATTCTCCATCTATTTTGCATCAAAAAGCAGGGGATGACGATGCGATTTGGTAAGGAAGATGGATCGGCGGCCACTCATCTGAGAAATCAGCTCTCCTTTTGGTCGAGTCACTCGGCAACAGGTCATATTTGAGCACAATTAAGGTACACCTCTCGCCTCAAATTAGCTTCGCTGAGAAAGCAGCAGCATTTATTACCGATTGAACTCAAGCATTTTCTTCAAGGTTGATGTTTTATTGCTTTCAGGAAGATAGCCTTGCCCCCGATCATCCCCCCCAAATGCCACATTTCATCTGGCACTCAGCAATATACCCTGATCAAAAAAATAGCTATCTGTATTTGAACTGATGGACAGATGTGTTTGACCGAGAAAACAACATTTACCGTAAGAGTAAGATTCGCAGCCTTGCATTCACGCCGGTACGACACACAACAACCTTCCAGTCCACAGCAGTTTGACATCGGCAGGATCATTGCTAAATTACCCAGTACGAACGAACATCGAATTCAGGTTAATGATATGAAGAAAATCCTTATCTATATCGCGGCGATCTTCATGGTGATAGTATCTGCAACAGGGCAGGCCGCGCGGAAGGAGGTAAAGAAAATGGATCAGGCGAATGCAAAAATCCTGATCGCGACCTTGGCCGGTGGCTGTTTCTGGTGCGTGGAAGCCGATTTTGAAAAGGGGTCCGGGGTTATCAAGGTCATTTCCGGCTATACGGGCGGATCAGGTGAGAACCCGACGTACGAGGATTACGGCAAGAAAGGGCACGTGGAGGCAGTGCAGGTCTTCTACGATCCTTCGAAAATCTCATACGAAAAGATTCTCGAGATCTTCTGGAGGCACATCGACCCGACCGACACCGGCGGACAATTTGCAGATCGTGGGCCCTATTACCGCAGTGTGATCTTCTATCACGATGAGGAACAGAGAAGGATCGCCGAGAAATCAAAGGAGGCCCTCGGGAAATCGGGGCGTTTCGGCAAGCCGATCGTCACGGAGATTGTAAGATTCACCAGATTCCACGACGCTGAGGAGCATCATCAGGATTATTACAAGAAGAACCAGCTACGGTACAAGTATTACCGGCAGGGGTCAGGGCGGGACCAGTTCCTGGAAAAGATCTGGAAAAATGAACCGCGTTCTGCAGTGCCGCCATCCAGCAAGGCCTACACAAAACCTGATGAACAGACCCTGCGGAAAAGACTGACTCCGCTTCAATACCAGGTGACGCAGAGGGAAGGCACCGAACCGCCATTCCAAAACGAGTACTGGAACAACAAAAAAGAGGGAATCTACGTGGACATCGCCACAGGTGAGCCCCTCTTTAGTTCGCTGAATAAATACGATTCCGGCACGGGCTGGCCAAGCTTCACACGGCCGCTCGATCCGGAGGCGGTCATGGAGAAGAGCGACGGCAGCCTCTTCATGCAGCGGACTGAGGTGAAAAGCCGTCAAGGCGGCTCCCATCTCGGACATGTGTTTGCGGACGGTCCTGCGCCGACAGGGCTCCGCTACTGCATGAACTCCGCAGCGCTTCGCTTCATACCGAAAGATGATCTTGAGAAGGAAGGCTACGGGCAATATCGAAATCTCTTTGAAAAAAAGTAGCCGGACTTCTGCTGATCTGGTCGGGTTCATCCGGTTGATGCGTATATTTGACTTGAATAAGTGTGCAAACAACCCTCAAAAGGAAATTATGCAGCCCTTGTAATTGTAATCATAAAGATGTACCACCTCAGTATCAGCTCCCTTGGAAGCTGCACCATCAAGGGCATGCTTCAACAACGTAGCGGTCATTTTTTTCTTGGACTTCCGTTTAAGGCTATTACTTTCATAAGTTAACCCCGGTCTCATTTTATCTCGTTATAAATCGTCTGAACAAGGGATGACTGGTTCTGTTCGAACTGTTTTTGCGCCTCCTCAATGCTCTGACCTTTCACCTTGAGACCACGCACTTTCTCCTGCAGTTCTTTCATCTGGGCAATATGGTTCTGGACCGCAGTGCGATCGATCATATCATTGTGACCGCAGACAAATTTCTGGGCATCTATGGTAGAGAGCATTCTTTCCAGGGCGCTTACCTCGCCAAGCGAGCTCCCGCCCTTGTAGGCATGAATCAGCTGTACCCGAGTGGTGAATATTTGGTCGCCAATGAACGCCACTTTCTCATCCGGAAAATACACTACCGTGTCCCCAGTGGTATGGCCAACTCCGAAATAATAGAGCTCGATACGTTTCGCTCCGACCTGAATATCCAATCTGTCCTTGTAGGTGACCGAGGGCAGAAATGCCTTGAGCGCCGGATTGTTCCAATCAGATGGGGTGCCATTCATGGAGGGCATGAAAAACTCTTTCAGGCAGTTCTCTTGCGCGATGAAGGTTACTCCAGTGGGCTGGAAGCGGTTGCCGAATATATGATCGCCATCCGCATGCGTATTCACCAGACGGGTGACCGGGTTGTTCGTAAGTTCCTTTATTGCCGCTAGCACCTGCGCAACCGATCCCGAATCCTGTTTGGAGTCGATGAGCAGCACTTCCTTATCGCCGATGTATGCACCAGTATTCGCACCCCTACCGCCGGTGAACAAATAGATGTTAGGCGCCACCTGCTTCGAAATGACCGGTGCTGAAGCGGCGGGGACCTGGGATTGTTGACCAGATACCGATATTGAAGATAAAATAACAAGAATGAGAATAGAAAATAATTTTAAGAAAGCTCTTTTCATACCTTCTCCTACGTGTTAAAATCTTGACCAGCAAGACTGATATTTGCTTACAGTGCTACTAATTCCAGTTTAATATCAAGCATTATATTCAAGGGCATGTCTTATGGAGCACCGTTCTTGAACGCATTATCAGCCTTCTATGTCTCATAGGTAAGGCGCTGAAGGAGTTGGTTGATAGGAAAAAGTAGTAATGACCGCCGGAATTATTTTTATGGTAATTTGAAACCGGCGAGATCTCTTTAGACCGGCAATTACGGGAGCTGAAATGAGCATCGAAATCAAAATCTTCTCAGATTATATTTGACCCTTCTGTTATATCGGCAAGGGCATTGTCAACAAATTAAAAGAGACCTACGACATCAATGATACCTGGGTCAGCTACGAGCTCCATCCTGAAACGCCACCTGAAGGCATTCTGTTATCTGAAAGATTCAAGGGATATGACGTATCCAAGATGTATGACCAATTACGTCAACGGGGTAAAGAAATTGGCATCGTTTTCGGCAATCGCACCTTGCTGTCCAACTCACGCCTTGCCCTGGAAGCTTCAGAATATGCCCGCGACATGGGTAAATACGAAAGTTTTCATGAACATATGCTTCACGCCTATTTTACTGAAGCTCATGATATCGGAAATATTAACGTCATCAAAGCTGTCGCAACGGCAAATGGGCTCGATGCCGATGATTTGGCAAATGCCCTGAAGGATGGCCGCTACAGATCACGATTGACGGCCGCAAGAAAAGAAGGGGGAAAGATCAACCTGACCGGTGTGCCGACCTTCATTATCAATGAGAAGTACAAGATAGTTGGCGCTCAACCGCTTGATGTCTTTAGAGATACTTTGAACAAGGTATGATAATAGCGGAAAGTCAGCCCCTTACAAAGTAACAAGTGCTCTATCTGGAGACAAATGCCTTTGTACCAGGAAACTGACCTTCCGATTTATTCGAAAATCCCCCCATCCCCCCTTTACCAAAGGGGGGGATGGGGGGATTTTCATGTTTCGTTGTGCCCGCGCCGAGCACGGGTGTTATTCTGAATGCCTGTTTATGTTTTCATAATGATGCCTTTCTTTATGTAAATTGGGTGGATCATGGCCCTGAAGGCGTGCAGTCTCACTGCCAGCATAACTGCACCAAATATGCATAAGAGCCCGCTTATCCTAATTGTTTGAGGGGTACCGACGATTTGTGCCATACTGCCAGCCAAAAGACTGCCGAAGGGTATCGTACCGATAGAGGTCATGATGAACAAGCTCATAACCCGGCCACGTTTGTCCTCTTCAACAATAGTCTGCAAAATTGTATTGCAGCCAGCGAATTGCGAAATCATCCCAAAACCAATCAACATCATAAATATCAGAGCGATCCAGTCAACATGAGACAGAGATAATAATATGAGGCCGATCCCAAAAAGAAGCGATGTGATGACAAGAATTCTCTCCAAGTTCAGGACGCTCTTTCTCGTAGCAAGATAAATGGACCCAATTAATGCTCCGCAACCCGTGCCTGCCATCAAAAAGCCAAACGTATGGGCTCCGCCATGAAGAATATCCCGGGCAAAAACAGGCATTAGCACATTATAGGACATCCCTACCAAGCTAGTCCAGGCGATAAGCATTAATATATACCGAATAGGAGGAAAACCGAATGCATAAGCAAATCCTTCTCTTATATCCTGCCAGAAAGGCGTCCGGTGCATCTTTCTTTCCTTAGATGTAACTTTCATTGACAATAACGATATAATAACCGCTATAAAGCTTAAAGCATTTATAAGAAAACAGACCCCCTCGCCAACGAGAGATATTAGAACACCGGCGATAGAGGGACCAACCAGGCGGGCCACATTGAACATGGAAGCGCTTAATGCAATGGCATTACTCAAATCCTCTTTGCTTTCAACCAAGTCTATGATCAATGCATGTCTAACAGGATTATCAACGGAATTGATAATTCCCAGTAATGTGCTCAATATGATAATATGCCAGATCGTGATCATGCCAGTAAGAACCAATAGCGCCAGAACCACAGCCTGAATCATCGCAAGAATTTGGGTTACTATCATTACGCGGTACCGCTCCCATCTATCGATCAATACACCCGCAAACGGGGCTAAAAGAAAAGAAGGGATAAGGCTGGAGAATCCAACAACGCCTAAGAGGACCGTTGAATGTGTTAACCGATAGGTTAGCCAGCTCATGGCAAGCTGCTGCATCCAGGTGCCGATGAGAGAGATACTCTGACCGCCAAAAAAAAGACGGTAATTTCTATGGTGTAAGGCTCGAAACGTTCTTTGCATACCATTTAAAGCAGCAAAGGGATTACCAGAAGCCATTTTCTTTTACCTTTTACATGTATGTCAATACGTGAATATAGGGAATCTGAATATATGGAAGAGAAGGCTATGTCAATGCAGGATTCATGGCATCAAGGAAGGATACGATAAAAAGCCGCATAAATAACTTCAAGCGTGTTACTCACCGGGATCACTATTCATTCCGATGATAGCCATTGGTACATCTTCTTTCTTCAACTGCTCGATTCTTTCCCTGAGGGCAATCAGCAACGTCGTCAGGTCTTTCTCGTCCAGCGCCAGCAGGAAATCCACGTCCCTGTCCGCCTGCAACATCTTCAGCAGCCTTTCCATAATTTCAGTTTTTGTCAGTTTGCGCCGGATATTGCCGACGAGAACCACCATGATCAAGACTGTTTCATGACGGCATTTTTCTATAGGGGTAAATTAATGGTAAGATTCGGACAGAGCAACTTGGATGCCGTTGATATAAAGCTGGACATTATTGCGGCGCCGGTGTTGACATTAACAATGGGCAGACGTATATTAAGATCAAAGAGGTGCTTCAATGCGCGGCTTGAATTATGTCTCTGGGCTATGAAAGAAAGTTGAATCATTTCACGGGAGGTAACAAGAAGAGCATCGCGAAGCATTGGTAGCAATCATGAACTGCCTGAAGGGCGGTTATTTAAGTGGGCTAATTACAGCCTATGAAAAAGCAAGCATTGCAGCCCTCTTTAATATTGCACTCATGTTCTTTGAAGAATATGCCGATAATGGTATCAAACAGGCGAGACTCTGCGATGCACGTATTGAGTCTATTCTACTGGATGTTAACGAAAAGAGAAGAACCCGGTCTTCGTGGTGATTATCACCCTTAAAAGACCAAGAATTCAAATGACTGACTCCAGCAAAAGATAAGACGGCATAGGCGGATTTCGTTAGCCCCTCTTAAGAACTTCGATTCTTAGAGGGGCTTTTGTTTATGGGGCAACTCTTGCCGGTGGTAATTACCATGACCAGGAAAATGCTCAATTTTCCAATTTCCCTATGGGTGAAATAAAAGAGGAAAAACTATCTCTGAAATGGCGCGATCTGGTTAATGGGTCTGAAAGCAGGATTTTTCTTGAGATGGGACAACAGGCTGAGGACTCCTTTTAATGCTTTGGTTAGTGTTGCTTCTCTCATGATTGTTACTCCTTTCAATGAACCTGGATTTTAAGGATACTTATGCATGGTGCCGGGAATGTTTTTACGTGTCCAATAGATTATCAAATAGGAAAGAGAGCAATTTTGTTGACACCTTAATCCATATTTACTACACTCCTAGAGGGATCAAGAACCTCATAAGGCAAATAAATGCTTTTAATTGATGTGGAGGAATCAAATGAGAATTAAAGTACGTGATGAAAAAATCACCAAGGCTATTAAAAAATTGGAGGGGATAGATATTATTCTCAAAAATGTCGAAGATGCCAAAAAAGCCATGCGTCTCATCCTCCGTAAAACGGAACTATCCGGGACTAAGGACTTTGAAGGACTTAAGGATATTGCCATTACTCAGGTAGTCGAGCACGCCACCAGTGCGGTGGAATATCAAACATATTACGAGATAGAATTTATTTTAATTGACGATAGCTTCATCGAAATGGAGGTTACTTTGATTAGGGAACTTCAGGCTATGTTTGAAATATTATAGTTGCTAAATAACTTGAAATGCTAAATACTTGGACTGTTTTGACGACCTATTCTTTCAAAATTTCCAATTCACCAGGAAGGCCAGGCATCTGTCTCGCTCGACCTTTTTCCCATTTCGTGTGTAAAAGCGCAGTTCCCTCTGGTCTTGGGGATATTGTGGCATTGGAGGTTCGAGCCAACTATCTTTCACCATAGGATAAAATCGCATGCAATATGACCGAAAAAAATACATAGAAGCGATTCATGCTCAGCTCGAACAAAATATTTTCTATCATTCCTTGGCCCTTGAGGCTTGCATGGCTGGAATATACGAATATTTAATGGCCAATGACCAATTGGGTGGCAACGAACCTGGAAGAGAAGACTGGCTGGCGGCGGGGTTGCTACATGATATTGATTATGGCGGGGAATTTAAAAGCGAGCATCCGGCCAAGACAAAAGAGGCGCTGGAAAAATATGGGATAGAAATTTCTGAGACCGTTCTTAAAATTATCAAAGCTCACGCATCTAAATTAACTGGTGTCCATCCGGAAAATAAAGCCCATTGGGCAATTTTATGCGCCGATAGCCTGACAGGCCTTATAACGGCCGTGGCCTTGATTCTTCCTTCCAAAAAATTAGCCGACGTTAAATTGTCTTCCGTCGTAAAACGCTTCTTAAAGGAACCGAAGTTTGCTGCTGGAACAAGAAGGGAAGAAGTGTCTATGTGCGCGAATCCAGACGGTCTGAATATCCCAATTGAAAAATTTATAGAAATTTGCCTGGGTTCAATGCAAAAAATCGCACAGGAAATTAGTCTATAAGAAAAAGTCAGTTTAGTTGCCGTAAGACGAAGTTTTATTGACAGTATGTGTAATAACGACCGCAAGTTACTACTTCCTTGGAGTCGAGTAAGGTTGATCGTTTAGGAGCTGCTTGAATAATCATCCTACAGGATATAGCGATGTATGAACCTTTCACGCCTGCCTTATTGACCAGAAGCCCTCACATACAGACCATATTCGGCAGCCTGCAACTGCGGGTTGCAGGAAAAAATGAAATGTCCGATGTCGTCGAGGAGACGATTGTTTCTACCGGAAATGGCGGTCGCCTCCTTGGTTACAATTCACGACAAACCGTGCGGTCCCCCAAGGCGTTGATCATTCTGATCCACGGATGGGAAGGAAGCGCAGACTCCACCTATATGCTATCCACGGGACGCTATTTTTACCGCAAGGGCTATGACATCTTCCGCCTCAACCTATGGGATCACGGCAAAAGCCATCATTTGAATCGGGAACTTTTTCACGGCGCGATGACTGAAGAAACAGCAGAGGCAGTCGCCAATGCAGCCAGGCTTTTGCCGGATCGCCCGTGTTATTTAATAGGATTTTCACTTGGTGGAAACTTCGCACTTCGGATAGCTCTTCGCCAATCCATTTCACCGATTCCTAATTTAAGAAATACTTTCTGCATCAGCCCCGCCCTTGACCCCTATAAAGCGACTCTTGCCATTGATGCAGGCCCCTCTATTTACCGCCGTTATTTTCTGGCAAAGTGGAAGCGGTCCCTGAAACAAAAACAACGCTGCTTTCCAGAGCTCTACAATTTTGACGCAGTTCTGCACCATAGAACCTGTATGGCACTTACGGAAGCCATTATGCCCTGGTATACCAAATTTGGTGATTACCGGGACTATTTTCGCCGCTATACGATGACCGGCAACGCCATCCTCCCACTATCCACACCGGTTACGATCTTCACGGCGGCCGACGACCCTGTGGTTTGTGCGGAGGACTTCAATCTTCTGCCCCGGAACCGATATCTGAACCTCTCTATACAACGATATGGCGGCCACTGCGGCTTTCTTGACCCCTTTCCGTTCGGATGTTGGTATGAGAGATGTATAGGCGAAACCCTTGCCAGCGAGGAGGCGGAATGACCCGAAGTGCTTCTTTTGACGAATTGAACACGAGAGAATCGTTTCTGAAGTAGGTCACCTGACAGCAACAACATTGTACAAGCCGGGCTGTGTGATTGCCGATATTTTTATCCCCAGAAAATTCCTACAGCTAATAGTGCCGGCGTAAGCAGATTAACCACGACATTCTGGCCCATAGATGGTATTAATTTTGGAATATCATCACTGTGCTTAAATGCACCGATGCTTGACGGAATGCTGAGAAAAGCAGTCGCTAACCCTAGAAGAGCAAGTGGTGGAAATACCTTCAAAAAAACTCCTGCGACAATTGCAGCGTATGCCAGAAGATTAAAAATTGCATACACCAGCGCACTCAAATTCAACCCGGCACTGATGGGCAGGTTTTTTCGCATTACGCTTCGATCGGCCTCAACATCCGGGAACTGATTGAGAAGCAGAAGGTTATTCACAAGAAAGAATGGGATCAGTGAAGCAATCGCAGAGGACCACGAGTAGTGACCGGAAAGAACAAAGTTGGTGCCCATGACCATGCATGTACCGAATCCTAAACCAGGGGTGATTAGACAGAAGAATGAGTTACGTACAGCCCAGAAACTATAAGAGATCACAATCACCAGTCCGCCAATGCCCATAGGAAGAATACCGGGACCGCAAATAATGACAAAATAGATTCCAATGGCTGCAGTAAGAATTGCTGTTCCGATCGCGAGCCCAAGTGCCCATGCTGCGAGTTCCGGTCGTTCTTGCAGAGTTCCACTTCCTCCGCTGAAAGGAGTGCGTTTTGTTTTTGAATCAAGCTCAGAGCGAAAATCGGCATATTCATTAAAAGCATTGACGCTGATATGTGATGCTACTGCTCCAATAAAAACCAGAATAATGGAAAGCGTACTGATTGGAACGTGTTCCTGCGAAGCTGTTGCCCAACCGAGCAGTGCGCACATTGGCGGAAGCAGTAAAAAAGGTACTCGTGCCGGACCAAGTCGGGCGGCTAAATCTTTTTTCATAGGAATACCTCTCTCTAAATGATGCTATCGTTTATCGCCACATCTCAATCCGTTGTTTATTCCAATAGTGAATAGCAATAGATCCCTGGTATTGGTGGACAATAGCTTCTTGATATTTTCTATATCACTGGTATCACGGATTGGTTGGACGGTGATCCGGGAATTCTTCTTGGGGTGGTTTGGATTGCAATCTCTTTGTCGTTGTCCCTTGAGGAATTACCTGCGTCATAAGTTTGAGGAATGATGGTTTGGTAAGTAAATTACGTTTAATTCCGAAAAGTTGACATCAAAGAAATACCGATCATCCACGCATCTGCTTTCAGTTGAGTCCAAATAACCTTTCCAGTCAAGGCAATTTTCTTTTCTTCAGATGTAGCAAGAGCAATATTGATATCCGTATCCACAGGAAAAGCTTTATCAGCACTTAGAGACAATCCACCAGATGAGAAGTCCACTATATTTATGAGCTCCGGTTCATATCCTGTGTTGACTTCGATTAATTTTACTCCACTATCCGCAATTAATGATCGCTTATACCGCCGTCTTTCTTCCATGTTTCCCACTCAATTTATAAGTTCTGAAAATAACATCGTGGACACTATCGTAAATCGCCCCCTATGTCAAGCACATCAATTATACCCTCTCCTTTCCAGTCATGTAGTCAATGTCTATTCTCATAACCCTGGTCTCTTTTCCGTGTGCATCAATAGCTTTTTTCCCCTCTTCAATATAACCAGGGGAATATTTTTCTAAGAGACTGACCAATGCATCCTGTTTCTCATCCCCAAATGCCTCGGAAACCGCTCCAAAAGCAATCGCGCTTTCATAGAGCATTGCAAATTTGTCAGGAACAACCCTTGTTTTACCGACGACACAAAAAGAAACTTTATTGTTAGCTTCTATGTTCTCCAGTTTGTACCCCTCTAAAGCACAGTGAAAATAAACACAATTGTCTTGAAAAACATAGTTCAATGGAATTCCATACGGCTGTCCATCAATATCAACGGTGGACAAAAAACCATATTCACATTCTGAAAACAACTTAGATGCAAGATCGCTGGTCAATTCCCTATCTTTTCTTCTCAAACTTTTGCGCATCTTGTTTACCCTCTCCGTTCCCACCTGATTCCCCATCAAAATTGCTGTTGATACCCAATTTACTCAGGAATGACGCTGTTATTTCAAGGATCTACGAGCCTTGAGCCGCTCCTTTTTTGAAATGCGCTTTCTTTGCTGGGTACTCTCCGGTCTGGTCATGAATTCACTTCCTGCCATCGGTTTCTTTCCCCTATTTTTTATCCATTGACCGATCAAGAATCCGATAAAACAAGTGACCACTAAAACGATTAAGGATTCAATAGATTGAGGAAGCACTTGATTCTCCTTGTCTGGTATTGACCTGTAAAAATTAGACGTATTTAAAATGGATCCATTGCTTATCGGGCTATATAGGAAACAGATAGTTGGTCACTTGATGGCAGGATTGAATAGGTGATTGATACTTCATCTATAGGGGATAACCACGTGCAGTGTAGTTCTTCAATTTCTCCTACTGATATGGTCTCGGATGTTGATTTGCATTTGGCCGTAGCTCCATATTCTTCGCTCAGTGCTTTGAATGCTTTAATATAATTAGATATTGATGGTCTGAGATTTTTTGAATAACCAACAAGCTTATTGTTTTTGAAAGTGACCGCGGAATATCTATTGTTTTCTTTAACATTCAGGTCATAAAATTGAACCTGGTCACCCTTATCCATGACGTTTTCAAAATTCAAACGTGAAAATATCGCCATAACTGCTTCTTTTTTCATTCCATTTTTCAGACCATCCACGTCAAATCCCTGTGCTGCGCCCGTTCCTAACAGTACGATCAGGGTTATGAATATTAGGATTGAATTTTTCATATCAAGCAGTGTACCCGTTATTGATCGCATTCACCGGCTATTTTACTACCACTCATCCAGATTTACAAAATCAGGACAATAAAAAAGGGACCGAGATTTTTCCCTATGTCCCTGTATTTATTATTGGCGTCCCCACGGGGAGTCGAACCCCGGTTACAGGCGTGAAAGGCCCGTGTCCTAGGCCACTAGACGATGGGGACACATGTAAAAGCAAAATAAACAGTCAGCAGGGAAGGTGCGGTTTATACAGGTTTTCCCGTGAGGACGCGCTTATATCCTTTTTTTCGGGAATATGTCAAGCGGCAAATGACCGATCTGGAAGTTAGCAATCATTTTATGATCCAAAAACCACCGGTTCCCGCAGGATGACTTCCCTGGCCTTGGCCGCCAGAGAGGCTATTTCCGGGTGCGTTTCCCGGAGCGAGGCAATCTGGCGGAGATTATCGGCTGTTCTCAGCACCAGCATGGCCAGATCTCCATCGGCAATGCCCATGTGGCGAACGATATCATCCCAGTCCTCGCCCTGCGCCCAATCGTAAATGACCGAACTTGTCCAGAGGTAGAGGACGTTGGTGGAAAATCCCGCCGCCGCCATCCGTGCGGATAAATCCGCAATCGCCCGGCTGACCTTGTGATGGGCCTGCGCAAGCTTCCGGGCAATTGGTTTATGCGTGATTTTGATGTCCTGGTCGCCGTCATAGACAAAGGGCGCCACCATGGCCGCCAGGAGTTTTTCATCCCGCTTCGGGAATGCCTCTTTCTTCAGGCACTCGGCAATCAGCAGGGGATGATCCAGCCGGAGTTTAGATGCCCAGACGCCCGATTCCGTCAGGCGATTAGCCTCGTTTATAAAACCCTCCACCTTCAAGAAGTTGAGGTGGCGGAGACAATCGTTCCAGAGGTTGCTTCCCCCTTTGGCCGCCCGACTCCTCTCCCCCTTGCTCAGTTGAAAGGAGGCCAGTGACTTTTCAAATATCGCCCGGATGTCCTCCGGCGTTTGGGAAAGCAGTAAATTCAAGATCATGGAGAAGTCATTGCGAATCCGGCTTAAGATATCGTCGGGCTTTTTAAAGAAGAGTTTCTGAAGATGCTGGATATCCATGAAGCGCCCGGGAACGGCCAGCATAAAGCCGATATTGTCACGGCCTCTCCTTCCAGCCCTCCCGGTCATCTGATGAAACTCCGTGCTGCTTAAGGGGCTGAAATTATTGCCGTTGAATAGGTCGGAGTTGAATAAAACAATCGTCCGGGCCGGATAATTCACCCCCGCCGCCACGGTGGAGGTGGCAAAAATGGCGCGCAGTTTCCCCATCTTCATAAGAGTTTCCACAAAGAATTTCCAGGCCGGCAACTGTCCGCCGTGGTGGGTGGCAACCTGGGCTCGTTCCAGATAGTTTAACTGCTTGTGGTTTCTCAAATAGGGGAAACGGCTCAGTAATTCTTCCAGAGCGCCGTCAAAGTTTTCATCTTTGCGGTGGGCGGCGCCTTTAAAACAGCTTTTAAGGGCGGCGTCGCATTCCGAGCGTGATTTCAGGAAGAAGATAGCCGGCAGCAGATCAAATTCCTCCATAACATTGATGATTTGTCCAAAGTCGGGCGGCCTCCCGGCGCCATGGCCTCTCTTGTTTTCTATGAACTGAACCAGGCCGGGAAAAAGCTTTCTCTTTTCCAGGTAGGGCATGATCCTGCCGGAAGGATGGAGGAACAGGGGGTAAAGCGGCACCGGCCGTTTCTCTGCTTTTACAACCACGCATTCCCGGCCCCGCAGGGAAGAAAGCCAGGCGGCAATTTCATCGTTATTGCCGATTGTGGCCGAGAGCAGCAGCACGTTGACCCGCACGGGCAGATAGATCAGGATCTCTTCCCAGACGACGCCGCGATCGCGGTCCCCCAGGTAGTGGGCTTCGTCCAGGATGACGAGGTCGCAGTTCAGGTTGTCGCCGTGATGCATGACGTCATAGAGCTGATTTCTCAAAATCTCCGTGGTGCCCACGATGATGGGGGCATCAACGTTCTCCTTCGTATCTCCGGTCAGGATGCCGACATTGGCGACTCCGAATTTGTGGCCGAATTCAACCCATTTCGCGTTGGTCAGGGCCTTTAAGGGTGAGGCATACCAAGAGCGGCCCCCCTTTTCAAATACCGCACGGATAGCCTGCTCGGCGATCCATGTTTTACCGACGCCCGTAGGTGCCGTGACGAGGCAGTCCGTCCGTTTGACGGCTTCCAGAGCCTCTAATTGGAAGGGATCGGGGATAAAGGATGACGGCGCGGGTTTGCCAATTTTTGCCAGGACATTTTTCAGCGCCGGTTCGATTTCCGGACGCATCTGAAAGTGCTGCCGGCTTACTTTGGACCGGTCAGGCCGGGCAATTGTTTTTTTGCGGGAGAAATATCTTTTTTTGTCCAATAGTTGGGTAACTCTTTCTGTTGGTTGACCGACATTAGTTTCGTCCGTTTCTATCACAGATAATCCGCCTCGTAAAGTAACTTCCGGTCCTTCTTTCTTGACTTTGGGTGACGGAAAACATAGTCTGCAATTCAAATTCTAACTTACGAAGCGAGGTTTGGCGATGCAGAAGATTCCGGTGGAAAAGGCAGTGGGGACGGTGCTGGCGCATGACATCACGCGGATTATTCCCGGCAAGTTCAAGGGGGTAGGATTCAAAAAAGGTCATGTTGTCAGAGAGGAAGATGTTGCGGAACTATTGAAATTAGGGAAGCGCTTTCTGTATGCCTTTGAGCTCTCGGCTAATCAGCTCCACGAAGATGACGCGGCCCTGCGCATCGCCCGGGCTATTGCCGGCAGCAACCTGAACTGGACAGAGCCTCGGGAGGGAAAATCAAGTATTGTCAGCACTTGTGCCGGACTGCTGAAAGTCAACGTTACCGGACTCCTGAAAATAAACAAGCTGGGCAGCATTATCGTGGCCACCTTGAAGACCAATTTCCCCTGCCGGGAAGGGCAGGTCGTAGCGGGGACCAGGATTATTCCGCTCACGATAGCAACAAAAAAGATCACCCGGCTGGAAGAGCTGGCCGCCGCCGACCCCCGACCTGTTCTGCAGATCCTGCCCTATCGGAAAATGCGCGTCGGCGGCGTGGTGACGGGTTCGGAGATATTCAATGGTCTTATCAAGGACGAATTCGACCGCTATGTGGGGCAAAAAGTCATCAACTACGGCTGCGAATTGGTGAAAAAGATTATTGTTCCCGACGACGCCGGGGCCATCTCCCGGGCCATCCTGGAACTGAAGGACCTGGGCTGCGAACTGATCCTGACGACGGGAGGCCTTTCCGTTGACCCCGACGACGTGACCCGCAAGGGAGTCCGTAAGGCCGGTGCAAAAATTATTTCTTATGGCAGTCCCATCCTGCCCGGTGCCATGCTCCTCTACGCCCTGCTGGACGGCAAGCCGATTCTGGGTTTGCCGGCCTGCGTCTATTATTCTCCCGCGACGGCCTACGATCTGATTCTGCCGCGGGTCCTGGCGGGAGAAGAGATCACGAAAAACGTTATTGCCGAGGCCGGTCACGGCGGCCTGTGCATGCACTGCGAAAGTTGCCGCTATCCAGTCTGCCCCTTCGGCAAATGATGACCTTTTACCGGATATCCTTGTGGTAGCTTTGCAGAGACTTGGCTCGGCCATGTCCCTGCCGGAAAGCCGTAATGCCCTTCACTGCGGCTACGGCGGCGGCGATGGTGGTAATATACGGGATTTTGTATTTTATGGCCGCCTTCCGGATGTATGAATCGTCGTGCTGGCCCAGCCTGCCGCTCGGGGTATTGATGACGAGCTGGATGTCGCCGTTCTTGATGCCGTCAACTATATTGGGGCGCGCCTCGTGCAGCTTGAGAATCACCTCCGCCGGAACGCTGTTGTCGGCCAGGAACTTCTGCGTCCCCGTAGTGGCCTTGATGACGAATCCCAGCTTGGAGAAGGCCCTGGCCACCTCCAAAGCGCCGCCCTTGTCGTTGTCATTCACCGTGATCAGCACCGTTCCCGTCGCCGGTAAAACCTGCTGGGCGGCTTCTTCTGCCTTGTAGAAGGCGAGCCCGAAGGAGTCGGCCAGTCCCAGCACTTCACCCGTGGAGCGCATCTCCGGACCCAGCACGGGATCCACCTCCTGGAACATGTTAAAGGGAAAGACGGATTCCTTGACGCCGAAATGCGGGAAAGAGCGGTGCCGGACCTGCAAATCGGCCAGTTTCTTTCCCAGGATAATCTGGGTGGCGATGCGGGCCATGGAGATATTGCAGACCTTGGAAACCAGAGGCACCGTCCGGGAGGCCCGGGGGTTGGCTTCGAGGATGTAAACCACGTCGCCCGCAATTGCATACTGGATATTCATAAGTCCGACCACGCCGAATTCCACGGCGATCCGCCGGGTGTAATCGTTGATCGTGTCCATGTGCCGGGCGGGGATGCTGATCGGCGGAATGACGCAGGCCGAATCGCCGGAATGGATACCGGCCAGTTCGATATGCTCCATGATGGCGGGAACGAAGGCATCCGTGCCGTCGGAGATGGCGTCGGCCTCGCACTCGATGGCATTTTGCAGAAACTTGTCAATCAGAATCGGCCGCTCCGGCGTTACGCCGACGGCCGCCTTTACGTAACGTTTGAGCATTTCTCCGTCATATACCACTTCCATCCCGCGGCCGCCCAGGACGTAGGAGGGGCGAACCATCAAAGGATAGCCGATTCGTCCGGCAATGGCGATGGCCTCGTCCAGGTTGCTCGCCATGCCTGAGGCCGGCATGGGAATACCCAGTTTTTCCATCATCTTCTTGAAGCGGTCACGGTCCTCGGCCATGTCAATCGTCTCCGGCGAGGTGCCGATGATGCGGACGCCGGCCTGAGCGAGCTGCAGGGCGATGTTCAGGGGCGTCTGACCGCCGAACTGGACGATGACGCCCAGGGGCTTTTCCTTTTCGTAGATGGCCAGGACATCTTCCACCGTCAGGGGTTCGAAATAGAGCTTGTCCGACGTATCGTAATCTGTGGAGACCGTTTCCGGATTGCAGTTGACCATGATGGATTCATAGCCCTCGTCCCTGAGGGTGAAGGCCGCATGGACGCAGCAGTAGTCAAATTCAATGCCCTGCCCGATCCGGTTGGGACCGCCCCCCAGAACCATGACCTTCTTCTTGTTCTTGCTGGCGCTCACCTTATCGGGGGCGTTATAGGTTGAATAGTAGTAGGCCGCATTGGCGACGCCGCTGACGGGAACGGCATCCCAGCACTCCACCACCCCCAGGGTCGTGCGCTGCCGGCGGATCTCAGCTTCCGGAAGGCCAAGAATCTGGGCGAGGTAGCGGTCGGAAAAACCATCCTGCTTGGCCTGCCGCAAGAGGTCATCCGGCAGGGACTTGCCCTTATATTTCAGGATTTCTTCCTCCCGTTCCACCAGTTCCTTCATCTGGCCGATGAACCAGGCCTTGATGTGGGTCCGGCGCTGCAGTTCTGCAACGTCCGCCCCCTTGCGGATAGCCTCGTACATGATGAACTGGCGTTCGCTGGACGGTTCCGCCAGGAGCTCCATCAGGTCTTCCAAAGATTTAGTGTGGAAGTCCTTTACGAAACCGAGACCGGCCCGGCCCTTTTCGAGGGAGCGGATGGCCTTCTGGAAGGCCTCCTTGTAGGTCTTGCCGATGCTCATGACTTCACCGACGGCGCGCATCTGGGTTCCCAGCTTGTCAATTGATCCGGGAAATTTCTCGAAATCCCAGCGTGAGAACTTCACCACCACATAGTCGCCCCAGGGGATATATTTGTCCAGGGTGCCTTCCCGCCAGTAGGGGATCTCATCGAGGGTCATCCCCCCGGCCAGCAAAGATGAGACGAGGGCAATGGGAAAGCCCGTGGCCTTCGAGGCTAGCGCTGAGGAACGGGAAGTGCGGGGATTGATCTCGATAATGACCACCCGGCCCGTGGCGGGATCGTGGGCAAACTGGATATTCGTGCCGCCGATGACGCCGATGGCCTCGACGATGTCGTAGGAGTACTTCTGAAGCCGGGCCTGAAGCTCCGGGCTAATGGTGAGCATGGGGGCGGTGCAGTAGGAATCGCCCGTATGGACGCCCATGGCGTCCACATTTTCGATGAAGCAGACAGTGATCAGTTTGTTCTTGGCGTCCCGGACGACTTCCAGCTCCAGTTCCTCCCAGCCCAGCACGGATTCCTCGATAAGAATCTGCCCTACCAGACTCGCGGAAATGCCCCGGCTGGCCACGGTCCGCAACTCTTCGATGTTGTATACGAGGCCGCCGCCCGTGCCGCCCATGGTGTAGGCCGGGCGGATCACCACGGGATATCCGAGGGTGGCGGCGATCTTCTCCGCTTCCTCAACGCTGTAGGCCGGCTCGCTGTTGGGCATGTCGATGCCGAGGCGATTCATCGTCGCTTTCAAGGCGATCCGGTCTTCGCCCCGTTCGATGGCATCCACCTGGACGCCGATCACCCGGACGCCGTATTTTTCCAGGACGCCGGTCTTGTGCAGCTCGGAGGTCAGGTTGAGACCCGTCTGGCCGCCCAGGTTCGGCAGAATGGCATCGGGGCGTTCGTTTTCGATGATTTCCGTCAGCGATTGCAGGTTAAGCGGTTCGATGTAAGTGACATCGGCCATGCCGGGATCGGTCATGATGGTAGCCGGGTTGGAGTTGACGAGGATAATTTGATAACCGAGCTGGCGCAGGGCCTTGCAGGCCTGGGTCCCGGAGTAATCAAACTCGCAGGCCTGGCCGATGACGATAGGACCGGAACCGATGATCAGAACTTTGCTGATGTCACTTCTTTTTGGCATGGGACTCTCCTTGGCTGGCGGTATATTTTATCGGGGTTCGGTAGGAACTCGGTTTCTTTTTGCGCCCGGAGTATAAGAAAAGCGGCTGGGTGTGTCAATCAATTTCTACGGACTTCGTAGATATCGCCACCGGATGGACAGAACAACGTGCCGTCCGGGGGAAGGGCGAAACAGAAGTCCTGGAACAAATCAAAAACATCGAAAAAACCCTCCCTTTCCCCATCCTCGGTTTCGATTCTGATAACGGCGGTGAGTTCCTCAACTACCACCTCCTAAGGCATTTTACCTTTGCTGTGGGCAAGGTTGATCTTGCGAGTCTTGGTAAGGCCAATTCAGGACAGTTCGGACAGATTATAAAAACTTTTCTTCCATGTCTTTTATTATGTAGCCTTGTATACCCTTGGCCACTTTGTCCACATCCTCTTGAGTCACGTATAAATCTTCCGGTTTGGGGTCAAGTGGCGTAAGTATTTTAGCCTCCACTTTTAGGCTAATTTTATAGGGTTTTTCTTCTGAAATGTTTGCAATAATACGAAATGCACCTGGTGTTCCACTTGAGAATTTACCAAAGGCAACTATAAACGGGGTAGGTATAAAATAACCGCCTCGCTTATCTCTCGTTCCCTTCCACTTCGTTATAATGCCCATGTTATTATCAAATTCTATTGGTGCCCATTCAGAAGTCAATATCTCTTTTAATTTTGTTGTCACCTCTTCCTTTGACAATTTCTCATTTTTAACAATAATGTATTCTTGGTACTTATCCTGATAATTTGTATATTGCGTATAGGCACAACCCGAAAGTAAAAAAACCATTAAGAAAAACAGTTTCAGTTTCATTTAAGTTCCCCCCCAAGTTGGCTGGGTGTAGATCGGATAACGCACCAACGGCTCTCCCCTGTTCGGGGTATGCGAGCACATGGCGTCCAGTCAATTCCAGCACGGAAAATTCCTTGATTCTCTCGAAAAAAAAGCCCCCTTCATTTTATGAGCGGAAAGAAGGGAGCTTTTACAATACAAGCATGTTTGCCACTTTTTCTGCTCTTTTGGTTTGACTCTATCTTCCAAAACGTTTAGTCCTCGATCCTGAATCGAAATCATGCATTTTCGTCGAGCTTAGAAATTTGTTGCTTTCAGAAGAAGTGTATCTCCCGCTCTCCAGAAAAATCACCCTCCTAAAACTGCTCATTATAACCAGTTAAACTTGAAAACTCAGCAAAGTCCAATGGATTGTTTATTATCACCGGTTCACAGACCAGAGCACACATTCCCTCACTGGCCAGAAATTCCTGCCAGCTCTTGCCGATCCCCCAAGACCGCATAGGGGAATATAACCTTTTCACCTGCCTTCTTTTACCTGGAAGATAACCTTTACAACTTCAATATCCCAAGGCACCGTCCTTGTGAAGAACCATTGACGTATCACATAGGCAAAATTGATGAGAGATTCGGACTGAGTGTCAAAGAGGTTTCGGATAGAATTTGAGGTTTTGAAGTCCATAGCTCTCCCCTGATAACGTCTTTACAAGATATATCAGCTAGTTGTACGCATCACGATTTAATCATCACCAGCATCATCTTGAATCTCTTCAAAGCCTTCAATGCATGCGGTTTTCCACCAGGCATAATGATTATTTCCCCTTCCTTTAAATGATGGGGTTCTCCGGAAATAATAATCTCCGCCTCACCATCCACTATTTGAACCAGAGCATCAAAGGGAGCCGTATGTTCACTTAACCCCTGATCCTTATCAAAAGCAAAGATGGTCACTGTCCCGGTTGATTTCTTGATAATCTCTTTGCTGACAACAGAGCCATCCTGATAAGCTACCATATCCTTCATATTCAATACTTGCTGAGTCATGCCGTCCTCCTTTATGCCCAAAGCATTTTTCAATAATGCCGTGGTTGTTTAATAAATCTCAATATTTTAAACGCCCGCTTTTTCTCCCATAGAAAACTATTGAACCTGCTTTTTGCTTTGTTCCTCAACTAATTGACCCAAGAGTTTTAGCTGCTCCTGTTGGATTGCAATCAGTTCATCCCATTGATGTTCCCTGAGCAAATCAACTTTCTCGTGGAGCCCTATTATTTCAAGCTCCGCCTTTAAATTGACTTCGTAATCGTGTTCAGCACGTAACCGATCCTTATAGGCCTGCCGATTTTGAGACATCATAATAATTGGAGCTTGAAGGGCAGCCAGCATAGATAGGACAAGATTTAGCAGAATATATGGGTATGGATCAAATGAGCTGTTAAGCTTGATTAGGATAAATGAATTTAGGATAATCCATATAACCATTATGCCCAAAAATATTGAGATAAAGATCCAAGACCCCCCAAAAGAAGCGACCTTGTCTGCCATTTTTTGACCGAGAGTCAGTTGTTCTGAAAGGTCTTGAACGACATTTGTCGAAATTGGTGTTCTTTCGGTTATATGGTGAGCAACATGTTTTTCTAATTCTGTAAGTTGTTCATATTTCGAGCGAAAGAGTTCTTCTGCTTTGTCACGTGTTTTCTGATTCATCTATGGTTATCCCCATTCTCAATGTAAATCTTCGTCAGTTTCCTGCTCCCATTATTTTTGCTTCTTGGGGTATCCGACCGATTGCGATAGAATGATTTTCTGATCCGTTCGCAATCCCATGACCTTTGCCAGGGCTGGCCTGTCTATCATGGCGCGTACAACCGTTGCCAATCCTTCGGAGGCACAATAAAGATAAACATTTTGGCTTATGAATCCGGTGGCAGCTCCCGCATACATGGTCTTGACCTCATCTGACGATGAAGTCATCCGGGAATAATCAGCCACATAAATAAGATTCACAGCGGCTTCCTTTACAAATGCCTGAGTACCGGTCAATCCTCTGATATCTTGTGCCAGTATTGGTTTCAAAAGGCTGGATTTTGCATCATAGAAGTAAAGACCGGCAGCAGTAGCAACATAGATGTCCATTTCTTGCCGGTTGCTTGCAGTAGGCGCAGTCCGTTTACCAGACTCCGGGCGATTGATTCCAGACGCGGCCCAGAGCATGTTGGAAAGAATTTTCAACGGTAATGGCTCTGAACTGAATTCTCGTGAAGAGCTTCGCTTTGCTAAAAGCTGCATCAAAGGATTGCCGGCAATCTGGGGCATTAAAAGTTGGATTGGTTTTTGTTCTTCTGCCGAAGCTGTATTCTTGGTCATCGGCAAGATGGCAATTAGAGAAACCACAATAAAACCGATGGCTGTCATTAGTAAAAGGTTTTTCCTGATCGCTTTCGTATTCATATGAATAACCTCCTGTTGTTATTCCGATTATTACACCTTGAATCTTATGCCGTATATTTTCCGTGGAAACTCACCCATAGCAAAATCTGGTTTTTCTTTATTTTGCATTGCCGCTTCATCTGCATAGGCCTCTATTACTTCCCCGATAAACAGATTCTTATCACCTGCTTCTGTCACTTGAATTAGTCGGCATTCCATATGAGCCACACATTCGTCAACAATAACGGTTTTTACCATACGTGCGGGTTTCGCAGTTAATCCGGTTTCCTTGAATTTGTCTACCTGATAGCCGGAATGAAAGCCACAGTAATAAACCTTTGCTTCCATGTCCTTTGTGGGAACATTAATGACAAATTCTTTTTCGCTTTCGATCAGCTTACAGGAATATGCGCTTCTTCCAATGGCACAGGCGATAAGAGGCGGTTCTTTTGATACGGGCATGCAAAAACTGACCGCGATTATATTGGCTTTCACTTGCATCTGTCCGCATGTGATTAAGTAATGCCTCATTGGCCACATGAATTCCAGATATTCAGCGTTAATTTTCATTTTCATTCTTACCTCATGATAGGATTATCAGAGAAAAATGAACCATTGATCTCCCAGTTTTTAGAAAAACGCAGACTCCTGCGCTTTTTACAGTTTTAGATTAAAACTTCATTTCTCAGCGTTAATAGCACCCTTCAAGACAGGAGAGGGTTTAAACGTAACGACCCTTCTGGCATTAATCGTCATCTCCTTTCCTGTCTGTGGGTTTCTGCCTCTTCGCTTCTTTTTGGCTTTAGCTTTCCATTTCCCGAACCGAGAGATCACGACGTCGTTACCCTGACACAGTTCATCCTTGATAATAGCAAAGAAACTTTCGATGATATTGCCAGAATCTTTTTTGGGAATGCTGAGCTGCTCATTGAGCATGTTTAAAAGATCAATTTTGTTTACTGCCATGATTTTCCCCTTTGATTATAGATAATTATCGGTCCAGTTGATGAACCACAGTTATTTACATTGAGCCCTGGCCAATCTTCTTCCCATTCTATCCGGATATGGGGATCAGTATTTTTCTCCAGCCGGTATAAATATCCATAGAAGAATATACAATATAAGGCCAAAGCCAAAAAATAAAAACATGACGCTGAATAAGAATCTCCAGCACCAAGCAGGTATTGAGGTATGTACCCCCAATCCTCCGCAAACGCCGCCAATCCATTTATCCTGTTGAGATTTTGTCAGTTTGTGTAAAAAATTATTGCCCTGCATATTACAGTCCCCCTTCAAAATGTTCACATGCATTCATTATTGTAAAAGTCAAGCACTCCCCGGACAGTCAGCTTATCGGATTACAATCAACGCGATACGTAACCCTTTACTTTGAGATCAGACAGAATATCTTTAGCAATGTTAATCGGTATGGCCGTGCTTTTACTCATTTCCTGATTTCCAATGGTGTTATTAATCCCTATGACTTTACCTTCAATATTAACAAGAGGCCCTCCCGTATCTTTGGAATTAATAGATGCGTCTGTTTGAATCACTTCACGAGAACTCTTGTTTGTAATCATGCCAGGGGATAATGTGCTTGAGCTGCGGAGGGAAGTACCAAGTGCCAATACCCAGTCTCCAATCCGCAATTTGTCAGTGTCTCCAAAAGGTGCGACGTAAAGGCTTTCATCCACTTTAATCTTTAAAAGGGCCAAATTTGTATTTTTATCTTTCCCGATAAGTTTAGCATTAAATTCCTTGCCGTTTGCCATTTTAATTGTGATTGTCCAGGCTTTATCCACAATATGATTATTGGTGAAGATATAGCCATCCGTTGATATGATAAAACCCGATCCTTCTAAAATATTTTCACTTTTTGAATTTACTGTCACTCTGACATTGACGATAGCAGGCATCATTGCCTCTTTAACGTGACGAAAATCAGGACTTGCTCCTGAGGATTTGGTTGGTTCGTCCTTTGTCACGTTTTGCTCTATACGCATGAGTGCCGATGGTTCCTGAGATGGTCTCTCTGTTAGGTTGAAATAGAATCTACCCTCCAAAGAGGAGAGTTCCCAGGGAACCTGTCCGGTCTCCTTGCGGACGCTCTGACGAATCTTCATGAAGACATCACCGATGGTCAGACCCGGCTCCTCAATGTACTTCAGCAATGCCTTCGTGTAGGGACTGTTCCGGCCTTCACCGTCTCTGGCTATTTGATTCGCCCCGGTGGAATAAGAAATGAATGATCCGGACGGGGCGTTGCTGACAATAGCAAGCCCTCGGCCAACTGATCGGAAAGATCGTGAGAAGGGATTATCCCGGCAGGCGTCAAGCAAAACAATGTTGAGGCCGTTGTCTGCGTTGGCCATCTCGGCCAAAACTTTTTCCGCATTGACTGCTTCAAATTGGACATCCGATTCCTTATCAATCCGGGTGCCCACAGGAATCAAATAATTAGCCCCACTACCAATTTGCATCCCATGGCCAGCGTAGTAGAAGAGCCCCACACCCTTAAGTCGCTTCAGGCTACGGCCGAATTCCAGTATGGCCTCTTCCATAGTTCTGCGGCTTGCATTCTTGAGGAGGGTTACCTGAAAGCCTAGTCTCTGGAGTGATGTTGCCACGTCTGCTGCATCATTGACGGGATTGCGAAGGGGACCCGTTTCATAGCCGCCATTGCCGATGACCAAGGCTGTCCGGTTTTCAGAAGCAGCATGGACAACAGGTATCGAAGATAGAATAATGAAAACGAGGGAGATGGTTAGAGCGCGGCGATGTCTCATGATGCCCCCAATTTTTGAATGGTATCAGATTTTTCTTTGGGATATTTTACTATTTGTCAATTCTAAACAATCCTTTGAATTAGGGATATCAAAATATGTCTTTATGTTGATTACGGAAGGAGGTCCAGTATAAAGGGGATATCTGTCGGGTCATTGAGTACAGGAAGCTATACGCCCCGGATCATCCCCCAATAATGCCGCCTTTCACCTGGTGATCGTTGATATCCCTTTATGACCCAAATTGCAACTTTATATTTGTATGATTATCTGCGTAGTTAAAGGGGATATTGCTGATTAGTTGACTAACTTACCCCCTGCCCCCATTTTTTCCGACTGGATTATCTGGTTGACCGTACCGAAGAATTGCCGGACCTATCCGGTGAGGATGGAATAGCTTGACTTTACAACTAATCAGCGTAAATATGCCCTCGATAACCCCCATGCTCGGGCGGGCACAACGAAGGATGAAAATCCCCCCTTAACTTCCCTTTGGTAAAGGGGGATGGGGGTGATTTTCATATAAGTATTACGGGAGGAATAGCAACATGGCTGATAATTACACCAAGGGCAGAATCTATGAACTCGACCTCGGCACCCTGCGGCCGGACCCGGCCCAGGCGCGGAAATACATAGATCCGGCCAGTCTGGCCGAATTGACTGCCTCTATCGGTAAGTATGGCGTCCTCCAGCCCATCCTGTTCCGTCAGGATGAAGCGGGGGCGCCAATATTCATCGTTGCCGGTGAGCGACGGGTGGAAGCTGGCAGAGCGGCCGGTCTTACGACTATCCCGGGCATCTTGGTCACGGGGAATCACCGGGAAATCGCCCTCGTGGAAAACCTCCTGCGCGAGAATCTCACCCCCGTCGAAGAGGCGGAGGCTCTGGACGCGATCATGACGGAACAGGGCTACAACCAGTCGCAACTCAGCGAGATGATCGGCAAATCACAGCCTATTATTTCCCAGACCCTCTCGATCAACAAACTCCCTGCCGATCTGCGCGATCAGGTGCGCAGCAATCCGAACGTCCCCAAGACCTTCCTCATGGATTGCGCCAAATTGAAGACAGAGCAAGCCATGCGCACGAAGCTCACAAAATTTCTGGATAAGTTGAACAACCCGGCCATCCGACCAATCCGGGTGTCCCAAGCCGTGGCGCTCATGAATCGCGTGGACAGCCTCCAGGGCGAGCTGGCAAATCTGGCCTGGCAAGACTGGACGGATGGTGAGAAACAGGACCTGAGCGATCGTCTCCGCAACCTGCAACAGGGAGCTGACGCTCTCCTGCAGGCGCTGGGACCGGCCTCGCAATTAGCGTGAACGGAGGAAAAGACCTTTCCCGGCAGGTGTAAAATCTAACCTGGCAGTTTTTGAGGAACAGAACAATAACTGCTTAATATACATGGAATATAAACGATGAATGCGCTGTCTTTCAATAATATTCTACACTGAGATTATTAGCTTATATATTCTGATAGATAAGTGCTATTGATCATCAATAATTTTAAATAGTGCGAAAAAAGAAGATGAATTTCACCAACATTTAACATCGTGGAACGAGAGCAATGACTAACGCACACCTGCCGATCATCGCCAGCTATCCCGGCCCCGATGGCTCCGTTAATCTGGAGGATCTGCAAACCGGCAGCAGTACGACACGCCGTTACTGGAATCGCCGGATCGGGGAATTTCTCAAGGAATTAAACCGGGAAGAAAGGACTGCACTGGCAGAGTCTGGTACAACACCGCAGTACCAGTCCAAGTCCAAGTCAGAGCACGAACCGCTGAACCCGAGGATTTGCGCGTATTTTATAACAATTACGAATCGCAACGATAGGCTATGAAGTGAAAATCAAAAAAAGAACTAAAAGCTCCCTGTCGCAGGGGGGATCCTATCGGGAAATCGGTGAGTTCTGGGATAGTCACGATTTAGACGCCTTTTGGGATCAGACCACCGAGGCGGATTTTTTATTTGTGCTGTCTATGTCATAAATACACGAAATATTGCTTGCGCTATTCGCGAATTGCGAATAGAATCCGGCCATGATTCTTAAACCACAGGACATAGTTATTCTCTTGAAAATTGTCGCGCTGGGCCAAAGCCAGTGGTCTTATGCATCCCTGGCCGCTGATCTCGCCATGAGCACCTCAGAGGTCCATGCCGGCATAAAGCGCGCCGTTACCGCCCGTCTGATGGATGCTCAGAGGAGCCGCCCCCTTCTAAAATCATTCGAAGAATTCCTCATTCACGGCGTCAAATACGCCTTCCCTCCGGATCATGGCGGCCTGACCAGAGGCATCCCCACCGGATATGCCGCCCCTCCTCTGAGGAATGTGATTTCTCAACCGAATGAGCCACCTCCCGTATGGCCGGACCCGGAAGGCAATACCCGCGGCCATGAATTCTCGCCGCTCTACAAGTCCGTCCCGAAAGCCGTCAAAAAGGACAATGCCCTTTATGAATTGCTGGCCATAGTGGACGCGATCCGCGACGGGCGAGCCCGTGAAAGAGAGATCGCCATCAAGGAACTAAGATTGCGATTAGGATCGGCATGATCAATAACAGAGACATTAATATCCGATTGATTATCCATGTCGCCAAGTGTCTTGGCGATCTGAGAAAGAAGGTTGTTTTTGTCGGCGGGTGCGCCACGGGTCTGTTCATCACAGATCCGGCCGTGCCGGAAGTCAGGGCAACACAGGACGTAGACGTCATTGCCGAGGTTGCTTCAAGGGTGCAGTACTATAATCTTGAAGAAGAGCTCCGGGCCAAAGGGTTCAAACAGGATATCAGAGAAGGGGCGCCACTTTGCCGGTGGCTGGTTGACGGCATAAAAGTTGATGTCATGCCCACCCAGGAAGATATTCTTGGCTTCTCCAACTACTGGTATCTGCCCGCCATCAAGCATGCTGAAAGTATTAAGTTGGAGAAGGGGCTGACGATTCAGCTTGTTTCACCCCCCTATTTTCTGGCAACCAAGATTGAAGCATTCAAGGGGCGCGGTGGCGGCGATTATATGGCTAGTCACGATATGGAAGATATAATTACCGTCCTGGATGGCCGCCCCGAAATCATTGCTGAGATCAGGAGTTCCTCCGAAGAATTGCAAACCTTCTTAGCCGACACCTTTTGCGGATTTCTGGCCCAGGAAGGATTCCGCGACGCTCTTCCGGGTCATCTGCCCCCTGACTGGGCAAGCCAGGAACGGCTGCCCCGGCTCATCGAACGTTTGGAGGAAATAAGTGAAATCCAGGGGTAATATGTTTATCGTTACATCCTCAAGCGGATATTCTGCTTCCATGACCATACTGCATAGCAATTGGGCTACTGCCGAGAGCACGGGATACGCCGAAAGGAGACTTTCATCATGATCACGCGGGATACGTTTCCTCAATTACTCGAATATCTCGGCTTTATAAGGAGTAAAACGATCTTCAGGAAAGAGATCGGCACCGCCATGCTCATCGTCGATATGGACAGCCGGGAGATCCAGTATCCTGAAACTACCGGCTTTATGGTTAACGAACGACAATCGTGCAATTTTTCCAAAGTGGAAAATTTTGTCGTTCTCGAGTGCGTGCACCGGCTATTGGAAAAGGGCTACAAACCCGAACATATGGAACTGGAAGCGAAATGGAAGCTGGGGCATGGCGCCAGCGGCGGGCGCGCCGATATCCTGATCAAGGACAACGCTGGGAAACCGCTCCTGCTTATCGAATGCAAGACGCCGGGGCGGGAGTTCGACAAGGCGTGGCGCAACACATTGCAGGATGGCGGCCAGCTTTTCAGCTACGCCCAGCAGATACCGGAGACGCAATTCCTCTGCCTCTACTGCTCCGATTGCGCCGCAGGGGAGATCACCTACCAGAGCAACATCATCGCCTACAGGGACAACGACAGATATCTTGAGGATAACCCGTCATTCAAGGCGTTCAGGGAACCGGGGGATGCCAAGGCTAAGTATGCCGTCTGGCGCGATACCTACAAGCTGGATTACACCACCAAGGGGATTTTCGAGGACAACATCCAGCCGTATCACATCGGCAAGGACAAGTATTCCCTGGCCGACCTGCACAGCATTTCCGCCAGCGACCAGCAGAAGAAATACCACGAGTTCGCCACCATCCTGCGCCAGCATAATGTCTCCGGTCGGGAGAACGCCTTTGACAAGTTGGTGAATCTGTTTCTCTGCAAGCTGGTGGACGAACTGGAGCACCCGGACGACCTCAAGTTTGTCTGGAAAGGGGTGGCCTACGACAGCCATTTCGATTTGATGGATCGCCTGCAACAGCTCTATCAGGCGGGTATGGGGAAGTTTCTTGGCGAAAAAATCACCTATATCAATCGTGAGCGTGTTTTTGGTGCAATGCGCTTTATTCGGCAGGATCTTGATGTAACGCAACGTGAGGTATGGAAACTTTTTGTTGAACAGAAGTTTTTCACCAACAACGATTTTTCCTTCATCGACGTCCACAACGAAAAGCTCTTTTACCAGAACGCCGAGGTGTTGCTGAAGATCCTGCAGATGTGGCAGGACATCCGCCTCACCAGCGACACGGGACACAATCAGTTTCTAGGCGATATGTTCGAGTTTTTCCTCGATCAGGGAGTCAAACAGTCGGAAGGGCAGTATTTCACCCCCATGCCGATCTGCCGCTTTATTCTGATGAGTCTGCCGCTGGAGAGCATCGTCAAGAGCAGTGCCCACCCACCCAAGGCGATCGACTACGCCTGCGGCGCCGGGCACTTCCTGACCGAGTTGGCGCTGCAACTGAAACCGCTGGTGGCGCAACATACGCAAGCCGACATGGCCGACTATCACCGCACCATCTACGGCATGGAAAAGGAGTACCGCCTCTCCAAGGTGGCCAAGGTCTCGGCCTTCATGTACGGCCAGCAGGAGATCAACATTTGCTATGGCGACGCCCTCATCAATCGGCACAGCGCCTTTTCCGCGATCCAGGACAACAGCTTTGACCTGCTGGTGGCAAACCCTCCCTTCAGCGTGCGCGGTTTTCTGGAAACCCTGCTGGAAGAGGAGCGGAACAACTACACCCTCACCGACGCCATCGACAAGCTGGATACCAACAACAGCATCGAAACCTTTTTCATTGAGCGGGCCAAACAGTTGCTCAAAGCGGGCGGGGTTGCCGGCATCATCCTGCCCGCCAGCGTCCTTTCCAACGGCGGCAGGATCTACACCAGAACCCGCGAAATTCTGCTGCAGTATTTCGATATTATCGCCATAGCCGATTTCGGCAGCGGCACCTTCGGCAAGACCGGCACCAACACCGTCACCCTCTTTCTGCGGCGCAAGGCCACTGCGCCCAACACCGCCGACCATTACCGCGAACGGGTGAATGAATGGTTTGCCACCGACGATAACCAGCCGGTTTACCGGGATGCCCACCTGATCGACCAGTACGCCGCCCACATCGGCGTGGCTGCCGACGATTACAAAACCGTACTGACCGGTGCACCCAACGCCGCCCTGTTGGCCCATGAGACCTTTATCCAGTACCGCACGGCCTTCGATGCCAGCACCGAGATCGTCAACCTGAAGAAGCAGAAGGGATTCAAGGGCAGGCCCCATGCGGAGCAGCAGGCCGAGCTGGACAAGCGTTTCCTGGCCTTTGTGCAGGGGATCGAGCGGGACAAACTCTTGCACTTTGTCCTCGCCAGCCAGCAGCCCAACCGGGTGCTGATCATCAAAAGTCCCGGCGAGACCAAGGCACAACGGCAGTTTCTCGGTTATTTCTGGAGCGATTCCAAGGGGGACGAAGGGATCAAGATTATCCGGGATGCGAACGGCCACCATCTGACGCCGCTTTACGATGAGACAAACCGAGACAATCCGGCCAAGATCAGCCAGTGTATTACTGATAACTTTAATGCCGTTCGTCCTGAGCTTGTCGAAGGACGTGATTCGACAGGCTCACCACGAACGGATATTGTTATACCGCCAGAATTGAGCGACTATGCCAGCACCGCCCGCTTGGTTGATATGCTCGACTTCTCGCGGCTGACGTTTGAGAAACAGTTTCTACTGTCAATTAAGAAGGCTGTGGAAGTGCAGAGTAAATGGCCGTTAAGCAAACTCTCTGATCTCGTGGAAATAATTAGCGGCGGCACTCCGGGTACAAATAATGCCACCTATTGGGATGGCGATATTCCTTGGCTCAGTGTGGCGGATTTCAGTTCAGTCGCTAGGTTTGTTCATGTTGCAGAGAAAAGCATTACAATTGAAGGACTGAATAACAGTAGCACCAAGCTGCTACAAGCAGGCGACATTATCATTTCCGCTCGCGGCACAGTTGGCGCTCTTGCACAATTAGCCGTACCGATGGCGTTTAATCAATCGTGCTACGGGCTTCGTTCAAAGACTGAAGTTACGAATGACTATATCTTCTACCTCTTGAAGCGTGAAATTCAGCAACTCAAGTCTCAAGCGTTTGGCAGTAAATTTGATGCAATCACAATCAAGACATTCGAAGAGGTAAAAATCCCCCTCCCGTCTCTCGAAATCCAGCACCAAATCGTCGCCGAATGCGAAGCGGTGGATGCGGAAGCCATCGCCGCGCAAGCTAACATCGCCACATCCCGGTTATCAATAGAAATAGCTGTCAACGAAGTTATTCTTGGCAGTTTCCCAAAAAAGAAGTTGGGCGATTCAGATATTTCACTTATCAACCCGTCAAAAACCGAGATCAAACAGGTGGATGATGAAATACAGGTTTCCTTTATAGAAATGGCTGCCGTCAGCGAATCGGGTTTCATTATGAATGCCGTTAACCGTCCGTTAAAAGAGTTGCGGAAAGGAAGCTACACCTACTTTGCGGAAAACGATATCATCCTGGCAAAGATTACCCCCTGCATGGAAAATGGAAAATGTGCCGTTGCCGTTGGCCTGACGAATGGCCTTGGAATGGGAAGCTCGGAATTTCATGTGATAAGAGCCAATCCGGCAAACGTAATGCCCAAATATTTATTTCTCCTCCTGAATCGTCAATCTATTAGGACAGAAGCTGCGAAGATTATGACTGGTGCCAGTGGCCATCGCAGAGTGCCAGCCTCGTTTTACGAAACGCTACAAATTCCCGTCCCGCCGCTCGCCGAACAAAAACGCCTCGTTACCGAGGTGGAAAAACTGGAACAGACCATCTCCGCCGCCCAAAATCTCCTGGCAGCCGCGCCTGCCAGAAAACAGGCGGTGATGCAACGCTACTTATGATTGAACATTACTTATTAGATACAGCCACGAATGTGGTGCTGACGGTGGACGAACATTTCCTGGATATTTCGGACTGCTAATACCAACTGCGCGGTAAACCGTGAAGCGTGCAATGAGAGCCCAGAAGGGTCGAAGAGGGGCTATGAAATGATTTCAGAAAAACCGGATTCCTCCGCCGGTGGGAGAAAACGCGATCCGGATTTGATCAATGCGGAAATCGCATTAAAGCGCGCGGCTTTGAAAGCCCGAGAGTTGGCCCGGCAGGCGGGCATAGGTGTTGTCGTGCTAAAGGATGGCAATATCATTGAGGAACGGACGGATCAAGGGAATTGAAAACGTGAGGTATCCATGAAAAAAGATCCCGGAACCGGAAAAAGTGTTGTGCCGGCGGCCACGGTAAATTTGGACGGCTTGCTGGATCAATTGCGAACCTTGATTGTGCAGGCCCGGCAGCAGGCGCTCCGGGCGGTGGACGTGGTTCAGGTGCGCACTTGCTGGGAAATGGGGCGGCATATTGTCGAGTTTGAACAGGGTGGCGCGGAACGGGCAAAATACGGCGCCAAGCTGTTGTCACGTCTTGCCGAACGGCTGACTTCGGAGTTTGGAAAGGGATTTGATGAACGCAATCTCCGGCACATGCGCGCATTTTTTCAGACTTTTCCAATTTGGAACGCACTGCGTTCCGAATTGAGTTGGACCCACTACCGACTTTTAATGCAGTTGGAAGACCGCCGGGCGCGGGATTGGTACATGGCCGAAGCGGCGTCTCAAAACTGGGGCACCCGGGCGCTGGAACGCCAGATAGGCACGTTGTATTATGAGCGACTGCTGGCCAGTCAGGATCGGCCGCCGGTGCGTGAGGAAGCAAACCGCAACCTCGCCACCCTGGAACAAAGCCCACGGGAATTCGTCCGCGATCCGGTCATGTTGGAGTTTCTGGGATTGCCGAACACCGGCAAGCTCCTCGAATCGAAGCTGGAACAGGCCATCATCGAAAACCTGCAAGCCTTCCTGTTGGAACTGGGCAAGGGGTTCGCCTTCGTTGCCCGTCAACAGAGAATCAGCACGGAGTCGAAGGATTTTTACCTTGACCTGGTCTTTTACAACTACATGCTGAAGTGCTTCGTGCTCTTCGATCTGAAAACCACCGATCTGGCCCACCAGGATATCGGCCAGATGGACATGTATGTGCGTATGTATGACGAGCTGAAGCGGGGACCGGAGGACAATCCCACGGTCGGCATTATCCTGTGCGCCAGGAAAGATGCTTCCGTGGTGCGCTTCTCCGTGCTGCATGAAAATGAACAATTAGGGGAGAATAGTATGCTCAAACAAACCAATCCCACCCGGACTAAGGCCTGGAAAAAACTGCGGGCGCATTACAAGGTCATGAAAAACCGGCAGATGAAAGACCTGTTCCGGGAGGACGGGGCGCGATTTGACAAGTTTACCCTGCGCCTGGAGGATATCCGCGTTGATTATTCCAAGAATATCATGACTGCGGAAACGCTGGACCTGCTCGTCTCTCTGGCTGATGAAGTCCAATTATCCGACGCCATTGAGAAGATGTTTTCCGGAGATGCGATCAACGCCACGGAAAAGCGGGCTGTCCTCCATGTGGCCCTGCGGAACGGCGCCGACCGGCCGATTTATCTGAACGGTCGCGACGTCATGCCCGATATTGAGAAAGTGCTGCGCCAGATGGAGGCATTTTCGGCGCAGATAATCTCGGGCGTCTGGCGCGGCTATACGGGTAAACCCATCACGGACATCGTGAACATCGGCATCGGCGGCTCCGACCTGGGGCCCGTGATGGTGACGGAAGCGCTGCGGCCCTATTGGCAGCCGGGCATCCGGCCCCATTTCGTCTCCAATGTGGACGGGACACATATCGCCGAGACATTAAAGCGCCTTGATCCGGAGACGACTTTGTTTATGATCGCCTCCAAAACCTTTACCACCCAGGAGACGATGACGAACGCCCACCGGGCGCGGGACTGGTTTATCAGCCACGCCGGGCAGGCGGAATTCGTCAAAAAGCATTTCGTCGCGATATCTACCAATGAAGCGGCGGTGCGGCAATTCGGCATTGCGCCGGAGAATATGTTCATCTTCTGGGATTGGGTTGGCGGCCGGTATTCGCTGTGGTCGGCAATCGGCCTTTCCATCGCCTGTTCCATCGGATTCGCCAATTTTCGGGAGCTGCTTGCCGGCGCGCAGGTCATGGACCGGCATTTCCGGGAAGCACCTTTCAACCAAAACATCCCGGTGATCCTGGCGCTGCTGGGCATTTGGTACAACAACTTCTTCGGCGCCGCTACCCAGGCCATCCTGCCCTATGACCAGTATCTGCACCGCTTCCCCGCCTACCTCCAGCAGGCAGACATGGAGAGTAACGGCAAGGGCGTGAGCCGCAGCGGCAAGCCCGTCTCCTGGCAGACCGGTCCCGTCATCTGGGGAGAACCGGGCACCAATGGCCAGCACGCCTTCTATCAGCTTATCCACCAAGGAACGAAGCTCATCCCCTGCGATTTTATTGCCCCGGCAATCAGTCATAATCCGGCGGGCGATCAGCACCAGATTTTGCTGGCCAATTTCCTGGCCCAAAGTGAGGCGCTGATGCAAGGAAAAACCTCTGCCGAGGTTGCGGCGGAATTAAAGGCCCAGGGCAAGAGCGCCAAGGAGATCCGGGAGCTGGCGCCCTTCAAGGTATTTAAGGGCAACCGGCCCACCAACTCCATCCTCGTGAAGCAGATTACCCCGCGCACCCTGGGCAGTTTGATCGCAATGTATGAGCACAAGATTTTTGTGCAGGGCGTTATCTGGAATATCTTCAGCTTCGACCAGTGGGGGGTGGAGCTGGGCAAGCAGTTGGCCCGGAATATTCTTTCCGAACTCACGGGTGAAGCCGGTGCAACCTCCCATGACGCCTCAACGAACGGGCTGATCAATGCCTATAAGTTACTGAGAAACAAGGCTGAGCAATGAGACCATAATCACCAATTTACTAACCATTCCGGCAAAAATCGCGGAAGTTGTTTACGGCAATAAAAAACTCCCGCATCATGATGACCCATAAGTAGTGGCCGCGACGCGTCAGGTGCAGGTAAGGAGCCTCATAGCGCAGGCCTCCGAGGAGAAAGAACGCCAGAATGTCCGGCCAGAGGTAACGGTATATGCGGCCGGCGTATTTCTGCTGCAGGTCCGTAAGGTTCAATTTCGTGGCGAAAAGCTTCATGAGGAAATCATAGCGCATCTTGTCCTTCACGGTGAAATGGCGGGAGGCCCAGATGGGCGCTTCGCCCCGGTCGAGCATAGCGATGTAACGGTTGATATCGAAGGTATTGGCGTAACAGACGCCCTGTAGATAGCCTATGGAACCGCTTCCCAGGCCTGCATATTCATCGTAATCAACAATATATTCGTCAATGATTGCCGCTGTGTTTCGCCGCGAAAAGCACCAGGCCGAAGAAAAACTGTAGTCAGGCGTCAATCTTTTTTCAATCTGGCGGTAAAGCGTCTCTTCGTTGCCGTAATCAACCCGCCCCAGGGTATTGATTACCTGCTGCCGCGTCGAGTCGGAGACCATAAGGGGGTAGTAGGTAATCTGGGCGATTTCCAGATCCAGCAGGGTATCCAGGTCTCTGTTCAGCACCTGTAAATCCTGCCGGGGAAAGTTAAAGATCATATCGGCATTCAAGGTGTCAAAATGTCCCCCGGCATTTCTCAACCGGGCCGCAATCTCCTTGCCGCTGCCGTACTTGTCGTAACGGTCCATAGCCTTGAGCAGACCGTCATCAAAGCTCTGGATACCCACCGAAAGGCGGTTGACTCCGGCCCTTTTCAGCACGGCAATATTTTGCTCCGTTAAATGATTCGGGTTGGTTTCCACGGAAATTTCCTGCAGTGGGAAGCATTGCCGGGCACAGGCGATGGTCTCCTCCAGCTCTGCGATCATGATCGTAGGCGTCCCTCCTCCCACATAGAGACCGCGAAAGGCGTAACCCCGGGCCTGGTACATCCTGATTTCTTTCCTCAGGGCGGCAAAATAGCTCCGGCCCAAAGCCTCCTGGAAAACGAGGCGATGAAAGGAACAGTAAGGACAAAGTTTTTCGCAAAAGGGAATGTGCAGATAGAGAAGGCGCGGCATGGCATCGCCCGGCAGGATCTCGCTCTGGCCTCCTGCCTCGAATTGCATGACCCGGGCAAATTCGCGCCGGACCATTTTGGTAATGATACTATTAAACAATATCTTACACCTCAACCAACCCTGACGAACCCGTAAAAAGTCGTCACACCGGTGAAAACCGGTGTCCAGCTTGCTTGTAATATGCTTAAATCCCTGGATTCCGGTGTTCACCGGAATGACGTTTTTGGGGCATTTTCGACTTTTTACCAGGTCATTAACTAACAAAGACCGGGTATTTTAGCAAGTTTATTCCGGCCGGGGTATTTTTTTTGCGTCGTTGCTAAAATGATATTGACAAAATATTGTTTATGTATAGCTTAGGGGCAAATAAACCGCGGCGTGATCGCAACGCCAAAAGGAGGAACGATGTTTGAGGTATCAGAAAAAGCAAGTGAAATGATTAAGGGTTATCTGAAGGACAAGGAAGCTACCCTTGCCATTCGGGTAATGATGCAGGAGGGTGGGTGATCGGGCCCCACATTGGGCATGGCTCTGGATGAGTCACAAGACGACGACGCAGTCTTCACCGACCGGGATGTCAAATACTTAGTGAATAAAACCCTTTTTGAAAAAGTGAAACCCGTGGCGATTGATTACATAACCACTCCCCGCGGGGAAGGATTCAAGCTGTCCTCCAGTATGGACGCTGCGGGAGGTTGCGGTTCTTCGTGCAGTAGCTGCTGATGAGCACCGATGTTGAGGTCTACCGCAAGTTAGTTGCCGAGTCTCCCGAAGAAGATTCCCTGCTGCTGGCACTGGCCTGGGCCTATCACGATGCGGGCAGACCGGAGGAGGCGATCCAATGTTTCGAGCAGCTCTTTGCTAAAGAACTGTCCAGAAAAGTTTTCACGGGCTTTGCCTACGATGAACTGGTGCGGATATATAAGACAAGCGGGCAGTACGACCGGCTGGTTGCGGTCTGTGAAAGAGCGGCGGCGGCCCAGCCGGATGACACACTGCTCCTGGGCGAACTGGGCGCCGCCTGCCTGAAAGCCCGCCTGATCGAAAAGTCCCGGGAGATCTGTCATCGCATCATTGCCCGGGAGCCCGATTCAGCGGCTATCTACTGTCTGCTGGGGGATGTCCACCTGGCCGCCGGAGAATTTGCTCCGGCGGAAAAAGCTTACCGCCGCGCCGCCGGAATTGATCCGGAGGCGGCCGGCGCCTTCTATGGCCGCCTGGCGGCAAGCTATAGCCGGACAGGTGAACACCGAAGAGAAGAAAAAATCTTACGCCGGTGCCTGAAAATTATACCACTTGACCCAATGTACCACTGCCGTCTGGGCGATTGCCTGATCAAGCAAGGTGAACTCGCAGCAGCCGCGGCTGCCTACGAAAAAGCTATAGCCTTAACCCCCGCTTCCGCGGATGTTTTTTACCACCGGTGGGGGAACACCCTGGCCGCCGCCCATTATCATCAAGAAGCCAAGGTGGTCTTCAACTTCAGATCCGCCCCATTTTCTGAAGCGTTTCCTTCATGACACGGTAAAAGGCGGCATTGTCCGTTACCGCCCCCTTGAGGATGGTTCCCACATCGTCAATGTTTTTCTGGTTGATGACGACATTCACGCTCTTGTTGAAGGCCGCCATGTTGTCACCGGTACGATATTTATCACTGATCAAGGCCACGAAAATCTGTCGGCGTGTGGACATGGCCAGCGTTTCCAGGTAGGCCAGGACGTCATTGCGACCCGGCGTGGGGGCATCAAAGTTTTCGTTTACAACTACCATATCGAACAGATGAAATCGCATGCTCTTCAGGGCCTCCCGGGCCGAGGCCGCGGGCGTTGCCTGGTACCCCATTGCCTTCAGGGCGTTCACGAGCTTTTGGCGCACATTTTCGTCCGGTTCGCAGATCAGCACAGTTTCGGCATCGGTATCCACAAAATCAAACGGTTTGTCCGAGGCATCGTATCCACCTGCGGCTACTTCATTAATAAGGCTTTTTTCTTCTTCCATGATGGCTTCTCCTTATCTCGGCTTTTTTCCGTATCCACTATCGATCTCGAGCTTGCCGATATCGGTGGTGGCCTGTCCCTTGGTGCTCTTGACGGAGTCAATCCCCCTGCCCACAACACCTTTGTTGGAAGCATAGGCCTTGGCCGTCTCTTCTGAAATCAATCCCTTTTCATAAAGTCCGATAATGTAATCGTCGAAAGTTATCATGCCGAAGGCCTTGCCGGCCTGGATGATCTCATAAAATGTTTTGCCCTCCTGCTCGCCGTGCAGGATGGTGTCTTTGACGCGCATATTCGTGCCCATAATTTCAAAGGCAGCCACGCGACCGCCGCCTTCCTTGGGCAGCAGCCGCTGGCAAACGATCCAGCGTACCGTATCGGCCAGACGAATTCTCATCTGTTGTTCTTCTTCGATGTTAAACATGCCGAGGATGCGGTTGATGGTCTGGCCGGCGTCAACGGTATGGAGGGTGCTCACCACCAGGTGTCCGGTTTCGGCAGCGCTGATGCCGATTTCCACTGTTTCCCGGTCCCGCATTTCCCCCACGAGGATAACCTTGGGCGCCTGCCGGAGCGCAGCACGCAGGCCGCTGGCAAAGGTATCGAAGTCGCCTCCCATTTCCCGCTGGTTAAATGTGCCCTTCTTATGAGGATGGGTGTATTCCACCGGGTCCTCCAGGGTTACGATATGCACGGACTTCTTCTCATTGATTTCATTCAGTACGCCCGCCAACGAGGTGGATTTGCCGCTGCCCGTGGCGCCTGTAACGAGGATAATGCCGTTTTTTTCCTCCGCCATCTTATAAAAGGCATCGGGCAGATTCAGTTCCTGACAGGTAGGGATTTTCGTTTCCAGTTTCCTGAGGATGATGGAATAGTTGCCGCGCTGCGAGAAGATATTGACGCGAAAGCGGGCCTTGCCGGGCAACTCGTAGGAAGAATCGCAGGAGCCCTGGGCCAGCAGAATTTCGGTCAGGCGGCGGTCTTGATTGATGAGATTAAGCGCGAACATCTCCGTTTGAAAAGAGGTCAGCTTGGGGAAGGGCGGATCAAGTTCCACCCCCGTCAACTGACCGGATGTCTCCACCTGGAAGGGCTTGCCGACCGTAATATTCAGATCGGAAACATTTTTAAAAGCGTCGAGCATCTTTCCCAAGATGTAATCTATTTCCTGTTTTCTCATAAGCTTTCCTCCTTGCGGGAAGCGGCCATCGAAGCTGCCCCTGACTATACCTCCGTAAAATCGGTAGGCGGGGTCTTTAAAAATGGCCGGAATTTGGTCTTATCATTGCTCTTGTTGTAGGCTTCGTCAGGGCTTATCCAGCCTTTGGTCAGGAGCTCCATGATGGAATCATCGAGGAGCTGCATCCCGTATTTCTTGCCGGTCTGAATCATGGAAGGAATCTGGAAGGTCTTTGATTCTCGGATCAGATTGCGCACGGCCGAGTTGGCAATCAGAATTTCCAGGGCGGCGCACCGCCCCTTCTTGTCAATCCTCTTGAAGAGCACCTGGGCTACGACCGCTCTGATGCCATCGGCCAGTGTGGAGCGGATCTGCATCTGTTCGCTTGCCGGGAACACTTCGATGATGCGATCAACGGTCTTGGCAGCACTGGTGGTGTGGAGGGTGCCAAAGACCAGATGGCCCGTTGAGGCGGCCTCAACGGCTAAGGAAATAGTCTCGAGATCTCTGAGTTCGCCGACCAGAATGATATCCGGATCCTCTCGTAAGGCGCCGCGCAGGGCGGAGGAAAAGCTTTTGGTATGCACGCCCACTTCCCGGTGATTCACGATGCAACTTTGGCTTTGATGCACGAATTCTATGGGGTCTTCCACGGTAATGATATGATCTTTGCGGGTCCGGTTGGCTTCATTGATGATGGCCGCCAGCGTTGTTGACTTGCCGCTGCCCGTGGGCCCCGTAACCAGCACCAGACCGCGGGGCAGGGAGGCCAGCTTGCCGACCACCTGGGGAAGACCGAGATTCTCACAGGTGAGAATAGTGCTGGGGATTTCGCGGAAAACTGCCGCTACGCCGTATTTCTGCTGGAAAAAATTGGCCCGGTAACGGGCCAGACCCGGTATCTCATAGGCAAAATCAACATCGCCCGTTTCCTCAAATTGCTTGATCTTATGTTCCGCAGTAATCTCGTACAGGATGGCTTTGAGCATATCATTTTCCAGGACATCGTATTTTATCCTTTCCATTTCCCCGCGAACCCTGATAACCGGTTGCTGTCCGGATACCAGATGCAAGTCCGATGCACCCTGATCATGCATCAATTGAAAGAACGCGTCAATCTTGGCCATACATTACCTCCCCGAGTTATTAGTTAATTATCTGTATCTTCCTGGCAGTAGTTTGGGCTTATATCACATCGTGGCGCCTGAAGCAAACAATCTCTTGACAGCGGTCCATTGCGTCGGGTATGCTGCCGCCACTTCAAAGCAGCCTTTCGTTGTCGTCTTGTGGTTGGGGATGTAGCTCAGCTGGGAGAGCGCGGCGTTCGCAATGCCGAGGCCAGGGGTTCGATCCCCCTCATCTCCACCAATCATTGATCCAACACCAGACAACGAAGTGCAAATGGTTTAACTGAGGTCGGTCACGTTGATGGAAAGGGTGAAATCCATGGGGGGCGGAAGGTTTAACGTCGGTTGACGATAATCCACTCATTCAGGTTGGCCTGGAGAGTCTTTTCAAGCTGAAGGAGGATTTCGAACTGCCGGGGCGTTGTGCTCAAGGAGATAGATCAATATGAAGAAAAATATGCCTAATCTTTACGAATTGATTGATATGAATAACCCGGCTACCATCATGGCAGAGGTCAGCAACATTGCCCTGACGATCAATCCCCAGGTTGACTTCAAACCTCTCGACGGCGTCTATCAGGATGTTCTGCGGTTGTTTGCCGGCAGCTTTCCCGGCTATCAGGGCTGCAAGACCGCCTACCATGATATTTTTCATACCATGGACGTTTTACTGGCCTCCGTAAGATTGGTCCATGGCGCCGCGACGACCGGCGCCGCTTTCAGCGTTGATGATATCAACCATCTTATCCTGGCCGCCCTGATGCATGATACGGGCTATATTCAGCGGCAGAGCGAGTCCGGCGGCACGGGCGCCCAGTTTACGGCCGTCCATGTTGAGCGCAGCATTGAATTTGTATCATCCTATTTCCGGAACCATGCACAGATCAAGGTTGATTTGGAGGCGATGGCCCAGATTCTCCACTGTACGGGCCTGAACACGAATATCGAAGCTATTGCCTTCCGATCGGAGCAAACGCGCCTGCTCGGTTTTATTCTGGGCACGGGCGATCTGCTGGGGCAGATGTCGGACCGCTACTACGTCGAAAAGCTGCCGATTTTGTACCAAGAATTTCAGGAAGGCGGCATTCCGGGCTTTGCTTCGGACGTTGACCTCATGCGGGGAACACCGGGTTTCTATGCTATGTCCAAACAGCGGTTCACCGATGTGCTGGGCGGCGTTAATCGCTTCATGAAAAATCACTTTCGCGCCCGCTGGGATATCAACGATGACCTTTATACATTATCAATAGAAAGAAATCTTGCATTTCTGCAATCCTTTGTCGGCGTCCCGGATTGCAAAACGAAGCCTAAAAGAACATGTCGTCTTCCGGACGGTAACACCCACTCATCCTGAGCTTGTCGAAGGATAAAAGCATATCGGATGGTATGAAAAATATATCTTTTGATGTATGGTAAACGGCAACAAGCAGGGGTTAAGGGGTGATTTTCATCCTTCGTTTTGCACGCCTCGGGCATGGGGATCAATAGGATGTTTTAATAATTCGCTCCCCCTCATCTTTAATAATATTCATCCGCTGCTCAATGGCCAGGGCCTTTGACACTTCCTGCTTACCCTCGTAGTATGCTTTCAGCCGGGACAGATAAGCGAGCAGCGCCTTTTTCCAGCCCTCGGCGGATGCGGTGGCAATCGCGCTTTGCAGCACCGCTTCATTATCCTGCCCCAGACGCACCAGGATGCCAACAGCAACCAATTGGGCAAGCGGTTCGTTGATCTGCGCAATGGCCCGGAGGCTCTCATCGGTCCCTGTCCGCCGTAAGGCTGCGGCAAAATCAAGGTATTGCGCCGGCAACAGCTTTTCATCCACCTGGGCGCTGTTTCCCTGCAAAAAGGTGTAATAATTCCGGTTTGCCGGAGAGGGCTGAACGGCCTCAATCTTCAGGTACTCGGCGCCGGCCAGGTCCTGAAGCGTCGCCGTCTGCAAGGCCATCCGTATCAGGTATGACCTGGCCAGGATTTCCAAATCGCCGCTTTTCTTGATTTCCTTCAGGGCGTCATTAAACTCGAGGGCCGCGATCTTGTCCTGGCCGCTCAGATAATGTTTTTTGTAATTATCCAGTTGATTATTACCGGTGCTTAACCAGGATGCTGCGGGCTTGGTGGTTCCACACCCGACAAGCAACAGGAAGACGGCAATCCATAGGAATTTCTTCATGGCAACTTGATCTCCGGGGCTTTCTTGAAGGGGATTTTTTGCTCTATTTCCTTGACCAGTTCATTCAGGGAGAAGACGGTGGCGTCAATCTGCTCCCGCAATCCTTTCAGGTCCGAGGTGGAAGCGGCGGCATCAGTACTGAGTTTATTGATGTTATCCACGGTCGTGTCCAGCTTCTGCAATTTAGCCAGGACGTCCTGGAGCGACTTGTTGACCACAGGCAGCGTTCCCTCGTCACCGTAAAGCATCGCATCAGTTTTTGCCGCCATCTTGTCTGCTTTTTGCAGAATGCCCTCCACCTGCGCGGTGATATCCTTGGTTTTCTTGATGGACGCGTAGAGGGCATCCAGGCTCTCCTGGTTGCCGATGGCCATCTCCACGAGCGACTTCTTTTGCGCCAGATTGCCCGTCAGTTGTTCCACATGAGCCAGCATCTTCTGGACACTGCCCTGCGGAGCAGCGACGGTGGCCGTGATGATTTCAACATTGCCCGCGATTCTGTTGACCTTGTCGAGCAGGGGGCGGGCTTGTTTAATCGTTTCATTGATATCGCTGACGTTGGTAACTTCCGGAACCTGAGTGGACGACAGGATGGAGCTTTGCAGATTATCCGTTACGACCACTATGCGCGCTGACCCGATCAGCGGTTTGTTGACGATGAAGGTGCTATCCGTTCTAATCCACTTTACGTGACGTTCCGGTATCTTGATTTTTATCAGCACACTGCCGTCATTGCTCAGTTCCAGCGCATGCACCGTGCCGATTTTAAAACCGGAAAACACCACCGGCATCCCTTCCGTCAAGTCTTCCCCGGATTTGGCCGCCAGCGTGAAGGTATGTATCTTGGCAAAAAAGTCTTTTTTATAAGCTACATAGCCAATCGAGGCCGCAATCATGACGCTGGTAATAATCAGGAAGAGCCCTACTTTCAGTTCAATCTTCTGTATCATTTATCAGTCCATATCGGTTTTTTTCCTGGGCGTAGTCCAGGATATCGCACCTGGTAAACAGATCTTCTATCTTGCCCAGGATCTCATAAATAAAGGTTGTATCCTTAAGATAGGGCAGCATCGTATAAGGGCGATCAATGACAATGACGGCCTGGGAAACCATAGCAGCCCGTAACACCTTCACGCAAAACCGTTCTTCTTCAGAGAGCATCGGATTGCGCTTATCGGCAATCCGTTCCAGGCCGAACCTCTGCAGGCTTTGCATAACAAAGGCCCGGGCATTTTTTTGTGATGCCTGCTGATGATTCTGATATACGAGAGCGATATTTATCCACACGTCCAGATTGGATATGAGCGGCACTGTCAATGAAACCATCCCCAGGCGTTGCCCAAGAGTGCCTTGCAAATCAGCCAGTTCCTGAGCGATCGCTTCCTGGTCGGCAAAAAGCCTCACATGGATCTTGCGGTTAATGTCAGCACCTCAATTACAATTATGGCAATAAAAACCTTGACCATGCCGTTGAGTACGGCTACCGGAATGCTCGTCAGGTCATCGGAGGCGTTCAGCCCGGAGCGAATCGGAATCAACGTGATAAAAAATCCGAAGGTAGAACATTTTATCAGCAGAATGAGTATATCAGAAACCTCTGCAGAATTTAACAAAAGATTTGCGTAGGCGTCCAGACTCATATCGAAGATCAGATTGGAAGAGATAAATCCCGTTGCCAAAACAACGATGGAAAATATGCCGCTCAATAAGACCACCGAGACAACGCCACTGATAACCCGGGGGACAAATAGATAACTGATGATGTCAATATGAAATACCTCCAGGGTATGCAGCTCTTTATTGACCTTCATGGTGGCGATTTCAGCATTCATAGCTGAACTGGAACGCAGGGCCAGCAAAAGAACCGTAAGAAAAGGCGCTAATTCCGTAACCACAAAGCCCATAATTATGCGGCCCAGATATTCGGCCAAGCCCAGCGCCTGAAGAATTTGCACAAAAATGCCGATGAGCAAAAAGCCGATGATGATCGAAACGGTTAGAAATAACGGTAAAATCTGGATGGCTGTAAAATATATCTGGTTGATCAACACCATCACCGCGGTGCTGCTATAGGATTTTCTCTGAAATAGTTTCTGCACTATTTTCCAGGCCAGGGAAAAATAATCCTGCCAGGCTTTAGATGTATTGATAGCGGCTTTGCCTACGTACGTAACAGCCGAGAGCATGTGTTGACCCCTTGTTTGTCTCAAGTCTGCCGGATGCTATCATATCAAACACGGAAGCGCAATGGGCATACCGGCGAAAGCCGGTATGCGGAACTGCTAAAGCCACAAGTATTGGTATCAGTATTTTACCGCCAGCCAGATGGTCTCTGCATCCTCCACCGTCCATGCCACCCGGTGCCGGACATGGGCCGGTATGTTTATGTAATCGCCGGCGGTCAGTTCCACGGCAGCGGTTTCTCCTTCAAAAGACAGGGCTGCCTTGCCTTGCAGGAGCAGCACCCACTCGTTGTAATCCTGATCATACCAGAATCCCTCGACCGAGCAGTGTCCTCGTGAAATGATCCGTTCGATCTTGACCGCCGACGATGCGGCCAGGATCTCCGTGATTTCATCGGGGATTTGCTCTGGTATGGTTGACCGGATATTGCCTTTTGCCAGCATGGTATCCTCGCTCCATCAGCATTAACAGTTTCATAATAATTCCCGGCAGTTGTATGCCAGGTGAGAGGCCTTCAAGTTGTAGAATTCCGGCGGCAAACTGGAAGGCCGCGAATTGCTCTCTAGGATCCCGTCCGGGTTCGGCCAGCTCGGCAAGAATATCGTTGAGTGTCGGAATGCCTATCAATTTTCGAAGGACAAAATTAATGATTACGCATTGAACTCAAGCATTTTCTTCAAGGTCGGCATTTTACTGACTTCAGGAAGCTATACGTAGCAAAATCTGTTTTTCTTATTGATGTTGATACGTTACCCTGTGTTTGCAATATCCATAAATTCTGTATCCGTCAAGTTATTTTTTAGAGAATATTTTCATTCCAATCATTGATGTTCTTTTTGAAATGTGCAATATTGGCACCCAATTCTGTTATGGAGGTGAGGAAATGAAAGTTATTGGAATTGTTGGCAGTCCTCGTAAGAATGGCAACACCGAGCTATTGACTGCCCATACGCTCAAAGCAATCGCGGAGGAAGGTTTGGATACTGAACTCATCTCCTTGTCCGGTCTGGACATAAAAGGCTGCACCGCCTGCATGGCCTGCAGTAAGCAAGAACTCTGTTCTATTGATGATGATTTCTTTCCCGTTTACCTCAAGATGAAGGAGGCTGATGGTATAATTCTGGCCTCTCCGGTGTACTATGGCTCAGCTACGGCTCTTATAAAAGCGCTCATTGAACGAGCAGGCTACATCTCACGCTATAATGGCGAGCCATTCAAGGGCAAGGTAGGAGGCCCTTTAGTGGTGGCGCGCAGGGCGGGCCATAACTTCACCATAGCCCAACTGACATTTTGGTTCCAGATTCTGGGCCTCGTGGTGCCAGGTTCAACATATTGGAATGTGGCCTTTGGTCGTGAGAAGGGCGAGGTATTAAATGACGAAGAGGGCATGAAAACAGCCTGGACCTTCGGCAAGAATATGGCTTTAGTGGTGAAAAAGCTTCATGGTTAATACGAACACTGTGGGCGGAGGTATATCGTGCTGAACAAAACCGTCATTGATCACCTCCGGCAGAAGGTCGGCGCCGGAAACGTTTACCACGAAAGAGAGGATCTCCTCGTTTACGGCTATGACGCCACACCGGAAATCGCGGGGTTTCCCGACGTGGCGGTCTTTCCGGAAAACCGGGAGGGATTGCAGGCCGCCCTGGAGGTGAGCCGCTGTGAGGGTCTTGCCGTTACCCCCCGCGGCGCCGCAACCGGCCTCTCCGGAGGCAGCACTCCTTGCCGGGGAGGCATGGTCCTCGGCCTCACGCGGATGAACCGGATCCTGGAGCTCGATGAGGAGAATCTGACCTTGACCGCCGAAGCGGGCGTCATCACGGTTGATCTCTTCAATGCCGCTGCGGCCAAGGGTCTCTTCTACCCGCCCGACCCCGGTTCGCAGAACGTATCAACGCTCGGCGGCAACGTTGCGGAGAACGCAGGCGGCCTCCGGGGCCTCAAATACGGCGTTACCCGAAACTACGTGATGGCCCTTTCCGGCTTCCTCTACGACGGCACTGAATTTCACGCCGGCAACAAATGCGTCAAGGATGTGGCCGGCTACTCACTGCGCGACCTGCTGGTCGGCAGCGAGGGGACACTTGGCATTATCACGGAGGTGACTGTCCGTCTGATCAACCCGCCGCAGGACAAGCGGACGCTGCTCGCCTACTTCCGGGATATCCGGACCGCCGGCGAGGCAGTTTCCAAAATCATCGCCGCGCGAATCACCCCCGCAACCCTTGAAATCATGGACAAGACGACGATCAATTGCGTGGAGGACTACGCCGGAATCGGCCTCCCGCGCGAGATGGGGGCGCTCCTGCTGATCGAGGTGGACGGCCACCCCGCGGTCGTCGCCGAAGAGGCGGAAGGGGTGCGGAAAATTCTCGAGGAGGTCCGGGCGGACGTGATCCGCCAGGCCGCAAACGCCGAGGAGGCCGCCCAGCTCGCCGCCGCGCGGCGGACTGCCCTTTCTGCCGTGGCCCGCGTTTCCCCGACCACCATCCTCGAAGATGCCACCGTGCCGCGGAGCCGCCTCGCCGAGACCTTCGCCGAGATCGAACGGCTCAAGGAGAAATACGGCATCCGCGTCGCCACCTTCGGTCATGCCGGCGACGGCAACCTTCACCCCACAGCGGTGACCGACGAGCGGAACCGGGAGGAGGTTGCCCGGGTCCACGCCTTCTTCTCCGATCTTTACGAAAAGGTGCTTTCCATGGGGGGCACCGTATCAGGTGAGCACGGGATCGGCATCGCCAAGAAGGGCTACCTGCTGCGCCAGTTCGGTGAGGGGGGCATCGGCGTTATGCGCCGGATCAAGCACGCCTTCGATCCGGACGGCCGCCTCAATCCGGGGAAGATATTCCTTGATGCAGAAGTCCCGGGAGGAACAAATGGCTGAGCGCTCTCCCTCGGGCAACTTTCATCCGCAGGACGCCCCGGGTTACGAATCCATCCTCCAGTGCATGCGCTGCGGCTTCTGCCTCGCGGTTTGCCCCACCTATGCGCTGACAAACCGGGAAAGATCGAGCCCCCGGGGCCGGGCGGCCCTTGCCCGCGCCGTCGCCGAGGGGAGGCTGGAATTCACCCCCGCCGTCCGGGACGAATCGTTTTTCTGCTTAGACTGCAAGGCCTGCTCCACCGCCTGCCCGTCCGGGGTCCGCGTCGGAACGATCATGGAGTTCTGCCGCAGCCAGGCACAGGTTTTCCACCCCCCTTCTCTCCCCGCCGGAATGCTGCGGGATTTCATCCTGAAACGGATGCTCCCCTCGCCCGCGCTGATGGAGGGCTCCCTGCTACCCGTCCGCCTCTACCAGCGGCTCGGCCTCCAGTGGGCGGTCCACCGTCTCGGCATCAGCCGGTTCCTGCCTGCCACGCTCGTCAAAATGGAAGGGATTCTCCCCAAACTGACCCCTCCGCTGCGCCTGGAGATTCCCGAGATGATCCCCGCCCAGGGGAAAAAGCGGGGCCGCGTCGGCTTCTTCCTCGGCTGCGCGATGAGTCTGGTCTTCCCGGAGGTGTCCCGCCAGACGGCCCGTATCCTCTCCCAGCAGGGTTTCGATGTCGTTACGCCGAGGGAGGTAAAGTGCTGCGGGGCGCCCCATTTGGCCGAAGGGGACCGTGAAACAGCCAGGAGCCTTGCCCGGATCAACATTGACCTTTTCCTCTCCCTGGACGTCGCTTTTATCGTGACCGACTGCGCCGGCTGTGGCTGTGCGCTCAAGGAATACGAGGAGCTGCTGGAAGGGCGGGACGATCAGGAACGAGTCGGCCGTTTCCGGGCGAAAATCCGCGATATCTCAGAATTTCTTGTGGAGGTCGGCATCCGGACCGAGGAACTCCGGCCGGTACCGCTTAGCGTCACCTATCACGAGCCCTGTCACCTCGTGCACGGCCAGGGTCTTTCCGGCCCGCCGCGTCAGGTCATTCGGACGATTCCCGGGATCGAACTGCGAGAGATGAAGGAATCCAACTGGTGCTGCGGCATGGCAGGCTCCTTCGCCCTGAAGGAACTGGAGACCAGCCGCCAATTACTGGAACGGAAACTCGCCCATGTCCAGGCCACCGGCGCCGACACCCTCGTGACGGCCAACCCGGGCTGCCATCTCCAGCTTGCCTGGGGTGTCCGCGAACTCGGCATGAAACAACCAGTCCTGCATCTTGTGGAGCTCCTGGGACGCTCCCTCCCCGCATGACCTTAACGAGGGAATAACAACCATGTAGGAGGTAACAACCGTGTTCGATCCTAAGGAAAGAATCATGTTATTGCCCTCTACACTCACACCTATGATGCGAAGCGTAACTTCTGTGGATTTGAATTATGGAAAAAGGCAAGTGGTACTGGCGCCGATTTGCTAGACGATGACACGGATTCCACGGCATCGGGCCCGGTGCTCCCCAGGAGAAATTCATGGATCAAAAAAACCATCCGCCCGCTGCACTCGCCTGGCTTGTCTGGGGCCTTGGTGCAGCCTTCTACTTCACTGGTTTTTACCATCGCGTCGCCCCCGCCGTCATGACCGATTCGCTGATGGCCGATTTCCATATCGGCGCTGCCGGACTTGGCAACTTCACGGCCTTTTATTTCTACAGCTATTTCCTCATGCAGGTCCCCACGGGCATTCTTGCCGACTACTGGGGGCCCCGGAAACTACTTGCCGCCGGGTCGCTGGTGGCCGCTGCCGGAAGCATTCTATTTGCCTCGGCCACGTCTATTATCCCGGCGAATATGGGGCGGCTTCTCATCGGTGGAGCGGTCGGGGTTGCCTATGTCGCCATCCTTCGCCTGGCAACACGCTGGTTCGAACCTCGTTTTTACGCCACGTTGGGAGGGCTGACCCTTTTCTGCGGCGTCAGCGGCGCCGTATCCGCCGGTGTACCACTGCATTTTCTGGTTACCCGCTTCGGCTGGCGGCCGGTGATGTTCTTTGCGGCGGCCGTCCTCCTTCTCATCGGGGCTGCGATTTGGCTGATCATCCGGGATGATCCGGCGGAACGGGGATACAGAAGCTTCGCTGTCCCTGAGTCGGAGGTATTATTTTCACTGACCGGGCTCAAAAGCGATCTGGTGATGGTGTTTGGCTACCGTAACACCTGGCTGCTTTCGCTGGTCGGTTGCGGCCTGACGGGATCGGTCCTCACCTTTGCCGGGCTTTGGGGAGTTCCGTTTTTAACGACCCATTACGGGATACCCGTTGCGGCAAGCTCCGCCATTACCTCGACATTGCTCATCTGCTTCGCCGTTGGAGCTATCATGCTGGCCAGCCTGTCCGACCGGATTGGCCTGCGCAAACCCATCCTGTTTATCGGTTCAGTCCTGGCATTGTTCTGCTGGATTCCGATTCTCTTCTTTCCCGGCCTTTCCCTCTGGCTACTGGTTGTCATGGTCATTCTCGTCGGTCTGGCGTGCGGTTCCGTGACCACCGGCTTCGCCTTTGCGAAGGAGTCTGTTCCGTCCCGGTTTGCCGGCACGGTCAGCGGCGTGTATAACATGGGTTCGATGCTGGGGGTCATGATCCTCCAACCGGCCATCGGCTGGATTCTGGATCTCTCCTGGCAGGGAACGATAGCCGGCGGCGTTCGGATCTACTCCTTGGCCGCCTACCGATCGGGTTTTGTGCTGATCGTCATCATCTCGATCTTGTCAGTCCTGGCGATCAGCTTCACCGTCGAGACCCACTGCCGTCAGGAGGGGATCGGGGCAGCAAAGGCACACCGCTAACTTGATTATGTAAGGGCTTTTTGCCCAATGAAAGCAATTTTACACATGACCCGTAAAATCAATCTTGCCAAAACGGCGCTGCATCTCGGCAAGCCCTGCTGCCGCTTTTTTCTTCCATCCCTGCCCACGGGAAACGCTCTTTTACGAGTAGGTGATGCCGTCGTCCGATCGGGCCAGTTGTTCAAATGATGTGTATTGCTCCAGGAAGGCCAGTTTGACGGTTCCCACAGGGCCGTTTCTCTGCTTGCCGATAATGATCTCGGCGATGCCCTTTTCGGGATTATCTTCTGATTTATTATAAACCTCGTCCCGGTAGATGAAGGCAATAACGTCCGCGTCCTGCTCTATCGCGCCCGATTCCCGCAGGTCTGCCATTTGCGGCCGGCGGTTGGTGCGGTCTTCTACCTTCCGGTTGAGCTGGGAAAGGGCGATGACCGGAACGTTTAACTCCTTGGCCAAGGCTTTTAAGGAACGGCTGATTTCTGATATTTCCTGCTCCCGGGAATCCCTGCGGCCGCTGGCTCGCATGAGCTGGAGATAATCGAGGACTACCATTTCCAGCCCGTTTTCCGCTTTCAGCCTTCGGGCCTTGGCCTTCATTTCGAGCACCGTGATGGCCGGCGTGTCGTCAATAAAGATGGGCGCTTCCGAGAGCCTTCCTGCCGCCGTCGTCAGCTTGGGCCAATCGGTTTCTCCCACTAATCCCCGCCGCAGGCGCTGGGAGTCCACTTTGGCGTCTGCGGCCAGCATGCGCAGGGCCAACTGCTCTTTAGACATTTCCAGGGAAAATACGGCGACGGGCAATCCCATCTCTACAGCGGCATGACGGGCCAGATTAAGGGCGAAGGCCGTCTTTCCCATGCTGGGACGGCCCGCAACGATGATCAGCTCGGATTTTTGCAGGCCCGAGGTCAGGTCGTCGAGTCTTGCAAACCCCGTGGGAACTCCCGTGATCAGGTTCTTTTTTTCGTAAAGATTTTCAATAGTTTTGAAGGTATCTTTAATAATATTCTTCAAGAGATAAAAAGACGGTCTGATTTTATTTTCGGAAATCTCGAAAATGGAGTGCTCCGCCTCGTCCAAAACATCATCAACGTCCATGCCGCTGTCATAGCTGTTTTTCAGGATGCCGGTCGCCGTGCCGATCAGTTGCCGGAGAATGGCCTTCTCTTTCACAATCTTGGCGTAGTAGGCAACGTTGGCCGCGGAAGGGACGTTGTCCACCAGGGATGCCAGATAGGCGGCGCCCCCCACGCCATCGAGCTGCTTTTTATTCTTCAGGATATTAGTCAGGGTAATGAGATCGGTCGGCTCGTTCTTGTCGGACAGTTCGATGATGGCCGTAAAAATACGGCGGTGGGATTCACTATAAAAGTCATTGGCTACGAGAACTTCCAGGACGTTGTTTAACGCCTGGTTGTCAAGCAGGATGCCGCCCAAAATGGACTGCTCGGCTTCGGCATTCTGGGGCGGCACTTTATGCGGGGAGGCGTCCATGTCTCTCATGGGAAATTCACTTTGTATTGCGGCAATAAGTTATTGTTCGGCTACGATGTTCACCTTCAATTCTGCAGACGCACCGGCGGGCAGCTTGATTCGGACGGGAAATTCCCCCAGGGACTTCAGCGGTTCATCCAGCATAATGTTTTTCTTTTCAATTTCAATACCGGCTTCCTGAAGGGCCTTCTCGATGTCCTTGGTTCCCACGGAGCCGAACAACTTGTCCTGCTCGCCCACCCGTCTGGCAATGGTGCAGGTAATACCGGCCAATTTCTGCGCGATGTCCTCGGCCTTTTTGCGTTCTTTGGCCGCCACTTGAAGAATATGCTGCTTATTGTGTTCCATGGTCTTCAGGTTTCTGGTGTTGGCCTCGATCGCGAGCCCCTGCGGGACCAGATAATTCCGGGCATAACCATCCGATACCTTCACCGTATCTCCCGCTTTTCCCAACGATACAATATTTTCCTTTAAAATCACGTTCATAGCTTCACTCCTAAGTTATGGTAAATGAATGAAATATCAAGTTTATTACTAACTAAACGACTGAATCTTGCATCGGTTTGTTCAGTTTGCGAAAGTCAGCCCAGAGATCAATAAGGCCTGCCGCCACGACCAGCAGGGTGGCAATTTGCTGGGCGAAGATGAGAAAATAAAACAGGTATCTAAAGCTGGTGGGGAGCGGGCTTTTTCTAAGAAAAAAGCTGACGATCGCCAGGCCTGCCAGCAGATAGACTGACAAAATAACCAGCAACATGTTCCAGCCGATAAAGGCCGTCCGTTCGTCGGACAGCAGAACCATAGCACCGGCGGCGATCAAATACCAGACCATTTTATCCGGCGCCTTCCAGGAGCTTAAGTCGCCGAAATCCATGCCGGACAATTCCAATTTCCTAAACAGGACCCTTCCTGCCAACAGATTAACCCAGACTATAAAGGTTACCGTCACGAGAAAAAGTGAGGGTAATATCAAGGTTATGGAACTCACTACCTCCGTGATGTTCTCCTTGATCATGTTGATCTGCTCGGTGGCGATATTTAGACCGGCGTAAACTTTGATGCTGTATAATATTTGCTTTTGAATGTATGTTTCCACCAACTGCCAAGGCGCTGTGCGAAAGTAATAAGACTGATGAAGGACAAACATTGCCCCCAGGCAGAAGATCGCCGCCACTGAGTATGAGATCGTCTTTTCGAGGGAAAGATTTCGTTTCCGGCACTCGGAGATCATTATTCCCGCTGCCGCCAGCATGATGATTAAAAGCACGTTGGCATAGGCATTGATGGTCGTAAGAACAACAAGGGAGCCGCTAAGAGACGTCGCCAATATAGCGACGCCTTTTACGCGGCTGCCCTTTAAGTAATAGTAAAGAATCGGCAGGGGAATGAAGATAATGAAGATGGCCCCCAAAACGGGTGTCAGTGAAACAAAGAAAAAAATCAGGGAGGCAATGGCTAAATCCCTGAAAAAACCAGCATCAAAAAAACCACTCCTCTTTATTTCCAAATTCTGAACCCGTCCCAGTTCCCTCTACTGACTTCCCTCTATCTGCTGCCCTCGGCAGTGACATAGGGCAGCAGGGCAATCATCCGCGCCTTTTTAATAGCCACGGTCAATGCCCGCTGATGTTTTGCACAACTGCCCGTAATCCGCCGGGGCATGATTTTGCCACGTTCCGTGAGAAAATCCTTCAGGAATCCCGGCTGCTTGTATTCTATTTTCAAGGTTGAGTCATTGCAAAATTTGCAAAATTTCCTTTTATGGAAAAACTTTTTCTGTGGTCGCTGCTCTCTGGAGCTTCTTTCCGGTACCGCCATCGGTTATTCTCCCTCCTTGCCGGCCGGCTCAGGTGACAAAACTTCGTCCTCCCTGGCCACGACCGCTGCCGTTTCTGCCGCCCCGGTCTCTGCCGGGGTTGCCGCTACTTCCTGATCGGGGGCGGGCGCTGGTTCCACTTTTGCTTCAACCTCGGGAGGATTCATCTCTTTTTCGAGTTCCTCAAGATTTACCGCCTCCTGGGTTTTCACCGTCATGAACTTCAAAATCTTGTCGCCAATCCGCAAGTTTCTTTCAAACTCCGTAACGATGGCGGCCGTGCCGACAAAATCAATGAGCACATAAAAACCTCGGGCCTGCTTTTCGATTTCGTAGGCGAGCTTCCTTTTACCCCACTTTTCTACCTTGACGATGATTCCTTGCCGGTCCTTGACGATGGCGCTGTAGCGTTCCACCAGACCAGTGATGTCCTCTTCCGGTAAATCCGGGTACGTAATGAATATTGTCTCGTATCTCCTCAAATTACTACCTCCTCTCGGCTTTAAATCCCGAACACCGGGTTCGGGTAAGGATCCTGTCTTGAAACGGGCTTGCCTTCTATCCTACCGCTCTGGATATTGCAAGCACTTTGTGTAGGCGTAAGTTACGGGACTGACGCTGCCATGACTTTAATGGTATCACCAACCGTTACCTCGCCCTCCTGAAGCACTTCGGCAAAGACACCTTCCCGAGGCATGACGCAATCCCCCACCTGGTAAAAAATATTGCACCGGGTGTGGCATTCCTTGCCGATCTGCGTGAGCCTGATAACTGCGTCTGCCCCTATTGTCAGAGTTGTCCCCACGGGTAAAAGATAAAGATCAATGCCCTCTATGGAAAGATTTTCGGCAAAGTCGCCATAATCCACGGGGAGCCCTTTGGCCCTTATCTTCTCGATGCTCTTTTTGGACAGGAGGCTGAGCTGGCGGTGCCATTTGCCTGCATGTCCGTCGTCGGCGATACCCCAATCTTTTACGAGCCGACAGGCGCCAACATTCTTTTTCTTGGTCCCTTTTTCTGCGCTGATATTGACGGAAAGCACCGTGCCTTCCTCATTTGCTGCTACCTCTGGTACCATCTGATAACCGCCTTTCGGAGAATAAATATATTCCGGCGATACTACTCGCAGTCCAGGAAAAATGTCAATATTTTATAAAAAAGGCTGGATGCAGGCTTTCGCCAATATGACGGTTCGGGGACTTTTGACGAGATCATCAGCCTTTAATGGGCTTCATCCCAGTTCCTGCCTACGGCAATATCTACCTGCAGGGGAACGAGCAGCTTGATGACCCCTTCCATTTCCTTTTTAACGAGGGACATGACCTCGTCCTTTTCCGCGACCGGTGTCTCCAGAACCAGTTCATCATGGACCTGCATGATCATCGCAGCCTTGAGGCCCCGGGCTTGGATAGCTCCGGCAATATTCAGCATGGCCACCTTGATGAGTTCCGCCGCCGTACCCTGGATGGGGGTGTTGATCGCCATCCGTTCGGCAAACTGCCGCACAATCTGATTGCTGCTCGCAAGCTCCGGCAGATAACGCCGGCGTTTCAAAAGGGTGGTAACAAAGCCGTCCCGCCGCGCCTGTTCCAGAATCCCGTCTAAATAGCGGCGCACCCCTTTGTACTTACGGAAATACCCGTCAATGTAGTCCTGAGCCAGTTTCTGCGCTATCCCGAGTTCCTTGGCCAGACTGAAGGCGCCCATCCCGTAGAGGATGCCGAAATTGATCACCTTGGCCTGCCTGCGCATCTCTGCATTCACCATCTCGGGAAAGACACCGAAGACGTCGGAGGCCGTGCGGCTATGAATATCCTCCCCCGAGGCAAAGGCCGCGATTAGCGCCTCGTCGCGGGAAAGATGGGCCATAACTCTAAGCTCGATCTGTGAATAGTCGGCCGAGACCATCTCCCATCCCTCGGGCGCAATGAAGGCCTGCCGGATTCTTTTTCCCTCTACCGTCCGGATGGGAATATTCTGCAGATTGGGGTTGCTGCTGGAGAGTCTGCCCGTAGCCGCGACCGTCTGGTTATAAGAGGTGTGCACGCGGCCCGTTTCGGGATTTACGAGCAGAGGCAGGGCATCAACGTAGGTGGATTTGAGCTTGGCCAGACTGCGGTAAGCCAGAATTTCCGCCGGCAGTTCATGGCTTTTCGCGAGTTTCGCCAGCACCTCCACATCCGTGGAATAGCCATCCTTCGTCTTCTTGCCCCGGAGCAGGCCCAGTTTTTCAAAAAGGATGACTTGCAACTGCTTGGGGGAGTTAATGTTAAATTTCTCTCCCGCCAGAAGGTATATCTTTTCTTCTGAAAGCGAGAGCAATTGCGCCAGCTCCACCGCCAGGGAGCGGAAAAGCTGAATATCCAGCAGAACGCCTTTTTTTTCCATGGCCGCCAAAACGGCGACAAGGGGCATTTCGACAGCGTGAAAAAGATGGTCAAAGCCGTCGCGACCAATTTTTTCGGCCATGACGGTGGCCAGGTTGAAGATAGCATCCACGCGTTGACAGGCATAATCCCGCGTCTTATCCACGGCAATGCCTGCGGGCGACAGGGTCCTGGCGCCACTGCCGAGAAATTCTTTCGCCGTGATTATCTGACGATTCAGATGCTGTCTCAGGACATCGGCCAGGTCAATGCTCCGCTGCGCCGGATCGAGGATGTAGGAGGCCACCATCGTATCCATAGCCGCCCCGCGTAGCGAAAGCCCCTTTTGGGACAGGATGATCAGGATATTTTTCAGATCGTGGCAATGCTTTTTTATCTTTTCATCGGCAAAAAATGGTTTGAGGCCCTCCCATATCTGCTCCTCCGGCAACTGCCGGGGAACGCCGTCATAATCGTGGTGCAGCGGGATGTAGCAGGCCTCGCCCTGTTTACAGCAAATCGCCAGACCTACTATTTGGGCACGCATCACCTCCGCGCCGGTCAGGAGAATATCCAGAGAAAACTCCTCGACATGACGTAGTTCGTCGAGAAGGGCGATAAATTCCTCCGCAGTCATTATCAAGCGGTAGTTACCTGTCAGCGCCGCATCTTTTACCTTCAGATCCTGGAGCAGGGAAGAAAATTCAAACTCCGTAAAGAGCTCCCTCAGCCTGGCGTTATCCGGCGTGTCGCAGCGGGCCATCTCCAGATCAAAGGCGATCTCCACATCTGTTTTAATCTCGGCGAGCCTCCGGCTCAGCTTTGCCTGGTCGGCAAATTCCGTGAGCAACTGTTTCATCCGGATACTTTTTATCTTATCAATATTATTAAGGACTTCTTCTACGGTGCCATATTCTTCGACCAGCGCCAGCGCCGCTTTCGGACCGATCCCGGGCACACCGGGAATATTGTCCGAGGCATCCCCCATAAGACCCAGTATTTCCACCACCTGTTCCGGCCCGACGCCAAAGCGCTCCTTCACGGCGGCGGCGTTGTAGGTCTTATCCTTCATCGTATCAACCATCGCGACATCGGCGGTAACAAGCTGCATCATGTCCTTATCCCCGGAAACGATGATGACCTTCATCCCCTCCCCCGCATAGCGTCTGGCCAGCGTCCCGATAATATCATCGGCTTCAATGCCCTGCTGTTCCAGGATCGGGATGGAAAAAGCCCGGATGACGTCCTTGATGCAGGAAAACTGCGGGATCAAGGCTTCCGGAATCGCCTTGCGGTTGGCCTTGTAATCTTTATAGGACTCATGGCGGAACGTGGGGCCTTTAAGATCAAAAACGACGGCCAGATACCGGGAATTAAAATCCCGCCGGAGCTTCATAAGCATCGTCGTGAAGCCGTAGATGGCGTTGGTCGGAAACCCCTTGGAGTTGGTCAGGTCGCGGATGGCGTAAAAGGCGCGAAAGACATAGTTGCTCCCGTCTACGAGAATAAGGGACGGCTTCTCAATAATATCGGGCATTTTTGATAGTTACCTTTCGGTTGGCAGCGCCGGCATTGCGGCCCTGCTATTTCAGGGAATTCAGTACCGCCTTGAAGAGCGATGCACTATGACCAAGTTGCCGGTATGCCTCTTCCGGCAGCATATTGCGATTGTCTTTCTGCAGTTTGCTGTATAGTTCCCGCGCCAGATTGGCAATGCGCGCAATTTCTTTAGCCAGGTCTTCTTCAAATTGATCCGCACGCAGGGCAATCGGATACATATTCCTTTCGATTTTATCGAGCCTCTGTAATGCCTCGCCTTCAACTACCCCATCATTTGCTCCATGCTGAATCTTAAGGGTTTCATCACGGGGAGCATTATGCAGCGGCTGTGACAAGTCGCCTATGTAATGGGCGCAATAGGCAAGATGGTATTGGGTATATTTGCCTTCCCTTTTAAACTTCGTATAGGCCCGCAAAGAACCGATGATCGCACCGTAAAGATGTCCCTTGCTGTCGTCCGGAACATTATAACGATCCACCTGTTCCAGCACCATCTCCGGCGTGATCTCCCCGTCGCCGGGATTATCACTGTGATGATTTCTCTCCTCCGTAAACCCTGCCTTTATTTTGGCAATATCCGGCCCGGCAGCGTTATACCACTTTGGATAACCCGCCGCTTTCGCTACCGCCAGGTGAGTTTCATCATGCCAAGCCAATGCGGTGGTGATGCTGAACGAAAAAACACATAACAGGGCAATGCTTAATAATATGATCCTTTTCTTCATTTCCTGCCCTTTTTAATGGATTATCCCGATTCATCCCTGTCATGCCGTCTTGCGGCAATATATTACGGGTCATTACACCGCCGCGTGCCATATTTCAAGGATATTTTCCCCTTGACAATTATTAATCGCCCGGTGTAGAAGCACACAGGATGATTTAAGACGTTTTGCAGTGCGAGTTGGCCGCCATGATCTTAAAGTCTGGGCGGCTTTTTCTTTCTGTCATCTTGTTCATCCAGTCATGAGAAAATTCAAGAAAGGAGGGAGCAGGATATGTCAGAAGGTAAAGTAAAGTGGTTCAATGAGCAAAAGGGTTTTGGCTTCATCGAAAAGGATGAGGGCGGCGATGTGTTCGTTCATTACAGTGCGATTCAGGCCGGTGGTTTCAAGACGTTAAACGAGGGCCAGCGAGTCAGTTTCGACATTGCCCAGGGCAAAAAAGGCCCGGCCGCGGAAAACGTAAAGCCCATATAGGCTTTTTCTGCAGAAAAAATTATGAGGCATTCCGCTGCCTGTAAATGGTAGTGGGATGCCTTTTTTCTTTTTGAGGAACTTATGGGAAAACGAATTCTTGTCGCATTAATCTTGATGCTCTTGTTGTCGGGCTTTACCAGGATACCGGAAATTAAAGACCTTCGGGAGATAAGCCAGGATCATCGTTCTTTCACGGTCCGGCAGGAAAACGAGTTCAGCAGGCTGGATCCGGAGCTGCAGAAGAAAGCGGATGTCTTCCATAACGCCATGTTTTTTTCCCCCTGGCATCAGATAAAGTCCCGCTATGCCCTGGAGGAAGTAAAATGGGAGTTTGATAATTACGCCCGGGTTCCTGGATACGGTAGAAACGGCCAGAAGCATCCCCGTGCCTGGATAAAAAAGCTGACGGAGAATGCCCGACTGGCATCTGCTCCCCAGCAGGGTTTCCTGGCCATTACATTGCAGAACACGGATTTACGGGTACTGCCTACCCCCGATGCCCACTTGAGCAACCCCAAAAATTGCGTTCTGCCTTTCGATAACATGCAGAACTCCAGCGTTGCCGCCAACACCCCCATCCTCGTATCCCATGTCACGAAAGATAAAAAATGGGTGCTGGCGGAAACGCATTATGCCATGGGCTGGCTCCCCGCCCGGCACATCGCCTCCGTGGAAGCAAATTTTGTCAAAGAGTGGGAACGCGGTCCCTATGCCGTCATTACCAAAGATAAAACGCCCATCGTAAGTGAGGCGGGAAAGGTCATTTTCAAGGCGGCGCTGGGCTCTTTTTTCCCGAAAATCGGCGAAGACGGCACAAGCCTGCAACTCCTTGTAGCCCGTGCCGACAGCCAGGAAAAGGCCTGGGCGCAAAAAGTGTTCATCACCAAGGAAAGAGCCGCCAGCAAACCGATGCCCCTGACGCCCGCCAATATGGCAAGCATCGCCAATGAACTCATGAATGAACCTTACGGATGGGGCGGCCTGGATCAAAAGCGCGACTGCTCTTCCACGCTCATGGATCTCTTTGCCCCTTTCGGGATCTGGCTGCCGCGAAACTCCGGTCACCAGGCAAAAATGACGGGCGCCTTCATTGACTTTTTGAACCTCTCACCCGCCGAAAAAGAGGCAACCATTCTAAAACAGGGAATCCCTTATTTCACCCTGCTCTGGCTCAAAGGGCATATTATGCTCTATATAGGTCAACAAGACGGACAGGCCGTGGCATTTCACAATTTCTGGAGCGTGAAGACCAGGGATACCCAAGGCAGGACCGGGAAGATAATAATCGGCAGGTCGGCCATTACCACTTTGCGCCCCGGGAAGGAACTCCGGGGCGGCAAAGACGCCGGCGATATCCTCCCCGGCATCCGGGGCATGACCCTGCTTTGGCCGCCGACCACAGGACCGGGAAATGCGGCCCTCGACAAAGCCTATCCAGATATCTTGAAGTAGAGAACGTTGACATTACAAATTAGCGCGTAATGGTCTTTTTCCCTATTTTTCCGTCATCACCCAGATGCCATCCCACTGCTGGGGCGGGTTAGCGATCAAGATCCGGCATTTATCGGCATAGACCCTTGCCGGAGGGTCTGCCTCACTGATTGTCTCAAAGCTTGTCAAGGCTGCCGGGAAGTCTCCCTCATAAAATTTCGCCAGTGCCCCGGCAAAGGTTTGCATGACCCCTGCTTTAGCTTCATAATCGTCCTTGAGCATTGGCTCATAGACGCGGACAGGTTCTGCGCGGCCAACGACACGTACCAGCGAAAGTTCCCGTGCGGCGAATTCGCCCTGCAATCGGGAGCGGGTATATTCCGAGGTCATCACGAAAGTGCCGAACTGCTTATTGATTCCTTCGAGACGGGAGGCCAGGTTGCCGGCGTCGCCCAGGAATGTATAGTCGAAGCGTTGATTTGATCCCATGTTGCCCACCACGACCGGTCCGGTGTTGATGCCGATACGGGCGAAGATGTCCCTGCCGACACGCTCCTTGAATCCTGGACGGAGTTCAATCAGCTTCCTGCCGCACCGCAGCGCTGCCCTGATGGCGCAGATTGCATGGTCCGGAACATCGAGCGGGGCATTCCAGAAGGCAATAATGGCATCGCCTTCATATTTATCTATCGTCCCTCCTTCGGAAAGAATAATGTCCGTCATGGCGGTCAGATAGTCGTTCAGGAGGGCCGTAAGCTCCTGGGGACTGAGGCGCTCGGAAATACCGGTAAATCCCTGTATGTCGGAAAAAAATATACTCAACTCGCGCACTTCACCGCCCAAGGCCAATTTATCCGGATTTTCGACCAGACGTTCGATAACGGCAGGACTCAGGTATTGTTTAAAGGCGTTTTTTATATATCGTTTCTGTCTTCCTTCGAGGGTATAATTGACAACAATAGCCACAGCAATGGCAAAAAATGCCCCTGTCGAAGGGACAGCTACTGGAAACCAGTAATTCTTGGCGTAAAAGAGGCAGCCGAGAATAAAGGGAAGCGTCAGGAATAGCACGGCGGCGATGGCATCATGAAGGCCTTTCGCCAACAGGCGGAGGGAGATCCCCGCGGCAAGAGAAATACCAATAGTGAACAACAGTACGATGGACAACGAAACTTCCTGCATGAAGTCTCCCGACAGCAGGTTATCGAGCATGGTGGCGTGCAATTCCACTCCCGGGTAATCGCGCTGGAGAGGCGTCGGGCGGAGGTCCTTGAAGCCGGGCGCGGTTACGCCCAGGAAAACATAGGCATCCTTAAACACCGACAGATCCATGCCGGGAGCTTTTCCTTCCATGATCTGCAGACCGGCCTGCAAGACCGCAGCCGCGTTGACCGCTTTATGCGTCTGACTCTTGCCGCGATAGCGCATGATAACGTTGCCGTTTTTATCTACAGGAACCTGGTACGTGCCAATCTGCATCCTTGTAGCTGTTATTTTGATTGAGGCATCGGGATTAGCGCCGATATATGCAGCCAGGCCCAGGGAAGGGACGAAACGGTTATCAAAAACATGAAAAGGTACGGCCCGGCGGATGATGGCATCCGCATCCTGCCGCGTTATCATGACACTGCCCAGGATGGCCGCGTTGGCGGCTACTTGCCGGACGGGGAAGGAGGCGCGGGTTTTAAGCGCATTACGACCTTTGGGCGCTGACAGGTAATCCGCCAGACCGGTTATCTGGAAATTGTTTATCTGGAAACTGGGATCCCAGGTTGTACCCAAGCCCTGTTCATTGCTCAGGTTAAGGGTGCCAATGAAATTTTTTGTTGCTGCGATTGCCTGTCCAAAAGATTCGTCATCGTCAACACCGGCAAAAGAAGATTCTGTGAAGATCAGATCAAAGGCAACAGCCTTCGCGCCACCCTGTTTCAATGCTGCCAGGATCGGGTTATAGAGCTGTCGCGGCCAGGGCCAGGAAAGCGGTACCTGCAGGGTGTCTTTCGCCCAGTCCAGGCTGGTCTGGTCAATCATGATCACGCGAATCTGATCGCTTGCCGGCCCGGGCGCGGCATAGAGCTTGGCGCGCCAGTCCCAGGTGGTGTTTTCCAGCCAGTCGAGACTGCCGGAGAAATAAAACGTGACGACCACTGCGGCCGAAACAAGTCCGATCAGGATACCGTGGATCAGCTTTCTTGTCATTGGTCAGCCCCCCTGTTAAATGCCCAGCATATTCTTGCTGAATCGGATTTTGCGGGCACCCGGTTCCTTGCCGGATTCAAAACCTTTCAGCAGCGGCTCGATGTTTTGCAGCCGGTTCTGCGGAGTCGGATGCGTTTTTCCAAATCCGCCGGACTTGGCGCCAAGTTGCTTCTCTATCTGTTCCAGCAAGTCTTTCAGGGCCGCGGGGTTGTAACCGACCCTTTTAACGATCTTTATGGCCGCATTATCGGCGTCATATTCCTGACTGCTCTGGTAGCCGTTATCAACCATTTTCTTCATAATATCACCAACTGTTCCGTCGAAAATTTCGGCAGCCTGGGCAAGCTGCTCCCCTCCCAGATTTTTTGCCAGTTCAACTCCCGCAATCTTACCCAGGGAAGTGTAGCGGCTGCCGCGGATGGCGCCCATGCCGTGACCAAGCTGCACATGACCAACCTCATGAGCCAATACGGAAGCCAGGGCATCCTCTGATTTGCAGCAGCGCAGGAGACCGCGCGATACCATAATCAACCCACCCGGCGCAGCAAAAGCATTTATTTCATCTGTGTCCAGGATCAGAAAATGATAGCCCTTGAATGTTTCCGGTTTATCCGAGGCTTGCGCCACCGTTTGACCGACCAGATTTATGTACTGATTGGGGCCCATGTTCGGGTAGGCCTTGTACTTGGAAAAAATATTAGCCGCGATGGTTCTGCCGATGTAGTATTCATTTTCCGGTGTAAATTCCTCGAAGGTCTGGCTGGCAGCCTTGGAACTTTTTTTTATCGAATCAGCCTGCTTGCTGGTAATCGCGCCGGTCGCTACCGCCAGATCGGCGCCGACACCGGTCACACCCTCCATCGTCTGGCAACCATGGACGATAGGCAAGAGCAATGGCATAATGAGAAATAAAAGAAGGTATCTTAGGGTGCGTCTCATTATTCACCTCCTTCCGCAGGTTCGACCTGACCCTCTTTGAGGAAGGTGACACTTTGCTTGGGTGAAATTTTGATTTTTTCCATTTTGTCCACCCAGGTGAAATCTATCTTCTTGTTTTTTTGGCGGTAATCCTGCTCGATCTGTTCTGTAAAACCCTTTTCCGCGGCACTCAGTTCGCCCGCCGATACCGAGGTCGGAGCACTCTTGCCGCCAGACTTGGGGACCAGTTTCGTACTCGTAAGGGCAGAAATATGAATCCAACCGGTCGCATTGTTCCTGGCGGTAGAGGCTTTCACCCAGGCACCTTTGGAATCAATGATTTTCAGCCGATCGGCATAGTTGACGGCAGTAACGACTGAACCAAAATAAGCTGGTGTGGAACGCAACTGCGCTCGATCAACCTGAATGCTCATCTCTTTTTCCATTGCCGTGAAGGCCGTATTAATAAGGAAGGCAATCGGCATCACCAGCACCAGAAAAATAAGGACTCGCTTCATGATAATACCTCCTGTTGAACTTGCATTAGTTCCGGGCAGTCTTATAATATTCTGACGTTCCATCTGCACGGACTTTATATTACAATCCCGTTTACCGGGGTTGGGGTTCATAGATACAGTAAGGCTCTTCGGCCAGATAGTTTCCCGTAATCTCGTAGGCACGGGCGCGGCAGCCGCCGCAGACGCGCGTAAATTCACAGCGGCCGCATTTCCCTTCATAGAGGTTCAAATTGCGCAGATTGTTGAAGATGGATGAATTCAGCCAGATATCCTCGAAGCCCTTTTCTTTTGTCTGACCGCAATCGAGCTCCAGGTAGCCACAGGGCTGCACTTGGCCCGTATGGGAAATGAAGCAGAAGGAACTCCCCCCCATGCAGCCGCGCGTCATGGCGTGGAGGGCGCCCATGCCGGGGCGATGTGAGTCTTCACCAGTATCCCGGACGACCGGCTTGGTTGCCTCCTGCGCCGTTCCTTTGCGCTGGTGGTAGATGCGGAAATAATGGGGGGCGCAGGTAGCCTTGAGCTGGATAGGCGACCGCAGGCTCTCCTCATAAAACCAGTTCAGAATTTTTTCGTAATCGGCGGGCGCGATCTCCTGGTCGGCCATATCTTTGCCCCGGCCCGTCGGCACCAGGAGGAAGATGTGGTGGGCGACCGCCTCCAGACTCACGGTCAGGTCAAATATCCCCTTGATCTGATTCAGATTAGCCTTGGTTATCGTGGTATTGATCTGGAATTCCAGCCCCGCTTTTTTCATCGCCTCGATGCCCACCATCGTCCCGGCAAAGGCGCCGGGCACCTTGCGGAACTTATCGTGGCTCTCGGCGTTCAAGCCGTCAATGCTGACGCTGACCCTCATGATGCCCACATCTACGAGCTTGCGGGCAATCTCTTCCGTCACAAGCGTACCGTTCGTCGCCATGACCATCCGCAAACCCTTTTTATTTCCGTAGTCGGCAATCTCGAAAATATCCGGCCGTAGCAGCGGCTCGCCACCCGTCAAAATAATCACTGGCTTGCTGAAGGCGGCAATCTCATCGAGCAGCTTTTTGCAGCCTTCCATATCAAGTTCGCCGGGATATGGTCCACAGAGCGCCGAGGCACGGCAATGAACGCAGGCCAGATTGCAGCTCCGGGTCACCTCCCAGGCGATCATGCGCAAAGTATTGGGTAAAATCGGCAACTCTCTTCCTTTTATATGAAAATCCCCCCATCCCCCCTTTACCAAAGGGGGGTTAAGGGGGGATTTTCATGTTTCGTTGTGCCCGCGCAGGGCACGGGGGTTATTTGCTGGTTTGCTATCGTTCATCGTTGCAGCACCTCGGCCACCTCCTGGGCGAAATACGTAATAATAATGTCGGCCCCGGCCCTCTTGATGGAGATCAGCGATTCCATCATGGCCTTTTCGCCGTCGAGCCAGCCGAGGTTTGCCGCCGCCTTGATCATGGAAAACTCGCCGCTCACGTTATACGCCGCCACAGGCAGATCGAATTCCTCTTTTGCCCGGCGGATGATATCCAGATAGGGGAGGGCCGGTTTTACCATCAGGATGTCGGCTCCCTCTTCCACGTCGAGGTTCATCTCGCGGATAGCCTCATCGCTGTTGGCCGGGTCCATCTGGTAGGACTTGCGGTCGCCGTATTGTGGTGTGCTTTCAGCGGCCTCGCGGAAGGGTCCGTAAAAACAGGAGGCGTATTTGGCTGCATAGGCCATCACGGGCAGCGTTTCATAGCCCGCTTCGTCCAGCGTCTCCCGGATCGCACCGATCTGGCCGTCCATCATTGCCGACGGCGCGACCATATCCGCACCTGCTTTGGCATGGGAAAGAGCCGTCTCGGCCAACACCTCCAGCGTGGAATCGTTATCCACATCTCCTTTTTCGATCATGCCGCAATGGCCATGATTGGTGTATTCGCAAAGGCAGACATCGGTAATGACCAGGATATCGGGAACCTTCTCCTTGATCCGGCGCACCGCCCGCTGCACGATCCCGTCGCGGGCAAAGGCGCCCGAGGCCACCTCGTCCTTCTTGTCGGGAATGCCGAAGAGGAGCACTGCCGGTATGTCCAGCTCTTTGGTCTTCTCGACTTCTTTGACAAGATTATCAATGGAGAGCTGGAAATTGCCGGGCATGGAGCTGATCGGCTTCTTTACTCCTTTGCCTTCCACCACGAAGAGCGGATAGACCAGATCGTTGACGGATAACGCCGTCTCGCGCAGTAGCCTGCGGAAATTCTCGTTTTTTCTGAGCCTTCGGGGCCGATAATCGGGAAAATACATAACTCCTCCTTTAATTTCAAATCCCCCTCAATCCCCCTTTACTAAAGGGGGATTTTTGATTTTATCCCCTTTGATAAATGGGGATTTTATTGTTTTCCCCCTTTGTAGGGGATTTTATTGTTTTCCCCCTCTTTGGCAAAGAGGCAACCCTCTACTTCCCCTCTTTGCCAAAGAGGGGTTAGGGGAGATTTTCTTTGCCCTTGGTGATGGCATGCCTTTATGAGTGTTTCTTCGCATATTGTCAAAAAAATCAACCATTGCCTCCACCAAGCCGGGTATCGTGTAACTCTCCGGCATGATATCTATTTTCAGCCCGGCTTTCCTGACGGCTGCGGCAGTTACGGGTCCGATACAGGCGATTTTGATCCCTGCCGGCAGATGAAAATCCTCGCCCATAATCGCCATGAAGTTTTTTAATATGGAAGGACTGGTGAACGTTATAACATCAACATCACCCTTATTTATCAATTCTTTCAGTCCCGCGCCCTTTACCCTTGAAGAAACGGTGCGGTAAACATCTACCACCTCCACCTGCGCGCCGAGCCGTGTCAGACCTTCCGGAATAACATCCCGGGCCACTTCCGCCCTGGGAAGGAGGATGCGTTGGCCGCTGATTTCCCGGTTCTGGAAAGCCTCGACCACTCCTTCCGCCACAAAGCTTTCGGGCACCAAATCCACCTTGATGCCGCGTTCCTCAACGACAGCAGCGGTAGCCGGACCTATCGTGCAGATATTAACCCCTTTTAAATCCCTGATATCCCGCCCCAGCTCGCTGAAGCGCTGAAAGAATAATCTTGCCCCGTTGGCGCTCGTAAAAATTAGCCACTGGTAAGCCTCGACATTGCCGATGGCCCGGTCCAGTTCCTGCCCTGCCGCGACAGGAATTATCTTGATAGTGGGAAAATGGATGACCTTCGCTCCCAGTTGGCGAAGCAACTGTGAAAACTCCTCCGCCTGCTCTTTGGGCCTCGTAATCACAATCCCTTTGCCGAAAAGCGGCTGCTTTTCAATAAGATCCGGATCGCCCGGTCCGGCACCGATGATATAAACTTTGCCCTGTTTTTGCATAGATCAAAACTTTCCAATCACCTGTTGACAACCTAGTCAAAAGTCGTCACACCGTTGAAAACCGGTGTCCAGCGCGCTTGTAACGCATTGAAATTTCTGGATTCCGGTTTTCACCGGAATGACGATTCTCTGGCATTTTCGACTTTTGACGAGATCATCACCTGTTAACGCAGGCAGTTTTTGGCAACCTCATCGAGCAGCTCCCGTCCACCCCGCGCCAATATCTTGTCGGCCAATTCTTCACCCAATTCCTGATTCGATGTTGGCGTCCCGGACACCTCGTCTCTGAGCATCACCCGGCCATCCATGCCGCCCACCAATCCCCTCACCAGGAGCTGATTGCCCTGTATCTTCCCGTAGGCGGCAATAGGCAACTGGCAGCCGCCGCCCAGTCGCTTTAAAAAAGCCCGTTCCGCGCCTACCTCCAGCCAGGTTGTTTCGTTATTTAGGAAGGCGGAAACTTCTCTCGTCTCGTTGTCCTGAGAGCGCAATTCCAACCCCAGCACCCCCTGCCCCACTGCCGGCAGCATGAATTCCACGGACAAATACTGGGAAACGCGCCCCGCCCAGCCCATCCTCTTTAATCCCGAGGCCGCAACAATCACGCCGGCCAGATTGTCCATCTCGATCTTATTGATGCGGGTGTCCAGATTGCCCCGCAAGGGGACTATCTTTATGTCGGGAAGTGAATTGAGCAACTGATAACCACGGCGCAACGACCCTGTCCCGATACGGGCGCCCCTGGGCATCGCTTCCACTTGGGTGTTTCCCCGCGAGATAAGCACATCCCGCGGGTCTTCCCGTTCGGGTGTAATCGCAATCTCGAGGTCAGCGGGGATTTCCGCCGGCACATCCTTCATGCTGTGGACCGCCAGATCAATCCGGCCGTTTAAGAGGGCCTCTTCTATCTCTTTGACGAAGACGCCTTTCCCGCCGATCTGAACGAGGGAAACATCCTGCATGACGTCGCCCGTGGTCTTGATCACCACAATCTCAACATTAAGCTCGGGAAAGCGTTCCCTGACCAGGCCGGCCACCCAGTTCGTCTGGGTAAGCGCCAAGCCGCTGCCGCGCGTCCCTATTTTCAAGTTGCTTTTAATTTTTCCTTTCTCCTCTCACTCTAATCCTGATCCAACTTGAAAAGCCGCCGCACCATCACCAGAGAAGACGTCAAGCCGTCTTCCTGGCTCTCATCCTTGAGGCTCGTGATGGGATCGTGGATAATTTTATTGACGATGGCCGCCGCCATGACCTCCACGTTTTTCTTAGCCTCGACATCGAGATTATTCATCCAGGAAGCGGATTTATCCAATTCGCCCTTGACAATGCCCTCCACCTTTTGCTGCAGCGAAACAATCGTGGGCACCACCAGCAGGCTGTTCATCCAGGCCCGGCATTTATCCACCTCTTCCTCAATGATGGTTTCCGCTTTTTCCGCTTCCTGACGCCGACTCTTGAGATTATCGTCCACAACCTCCTGCAGGTCGTCAATGTTGTAGAGAAAGGCATTGTCTATCTCACCGGCCGCCGGATCAATGTCCCTGGGAACTGCGATATCTATCAGAAAAAGGAGACGATTTTTTTTGCGGCCGTGCAGGGCCTGGACCACCATTTCCCGGTTGATCACGTAACCGGTCGCCCCCGTGGAACTGATGACGATATCCGCTTCCCCGAGCCGTGTCGCCAGATCGTGAAATTCAACCGCCTGGCCTTGAAAGGTATCGGCCATCTCCAGTGCCTGCGCATAGGTGCGATTGGCGATCAAAAACTTGCCGACGCCGTGATGGGTGAGATGACGGGCGGCCAGTTCGGACATTTCACCAGCCCCGATCAACAGTACCGTTTTTCCTTGCAAGTTGCCGAAGATATTCTTCGCGAGTTCCACGGCGGCATAACTTACGGAGACGGCATTATTGGCGATGGCCGTCTCCGTTCGCACCCTTTTGGCCACCCGGAAGGCCTGGTGCAGCAACTTGTTCAGCACCATGCCCGTAGCGTTTTTTTCCACCGCGCGATGGTAAGCGTCCTTTACCTGGCCAAGTATCTGGGGTTCGCCCATGACCAGGGAATCAAGGCTGGAGGAAACCCGGAACAGGTGCCTGACGGCATCCTGATCGGCATGGACATAGAGGCACCGCTCCATTTCCTCCGTTGACAAGTTGCCGTGATTAAAAATAAAAGACCTGAGATTGGTCAGGGCGCATCCCGCATCCGTCGTATCGGCCAATACCTCCACCCGGTTGCACGTGGAAAGATACATCGCCTCTTTGACCTCAGCAATCTTCATCAATTCGTAAACAGGATCAAGCTCTTTCCAGCAGGAAAGAGACAGCTTTTCCCTGATTTCCAAAGGGGCCGTTTTATGATTCATCCCGATGAGAATAATATTCATTTGATTAAACAAAGCCATGGAGTGTGGGTGAGAGCCGGCTCAAAACGACACAGAAAAGGAGAAAAAGAAAGGCCAGGATGGAAAACCAGGCCGCTTTATGTCCTCTCCAACCGATCATAAGTCTCTGATGCAGCAGCATGGCATACAAAAACCAGGTCGCCAGGGTCCATATCTGCTTGGGATCCCACTGCCATTGGCTCCCCCAGGCGGTCCGCGCCCAGACTGAGCCCACCAAAACTCCCAGCGTCAGCAACGGAAATCCTCCCAGCAGGCAGATATGGTTGATTCTATCCAGATCTGTGAGTGAGGGGAGCAGCCGGCTGAAACTGCGTCCTTTCTTATTTTTTATCAAGTAGTCCTGCACAAGGTACATAGCGCCGGCGCAGGAGGCCAGCGCAAAAAAGGCTTCGCCCGTTACCGCCAGCATCACGTGCAGCGGTACCAGGGTGCCCTGTAATATGGCGGGAATGGGGACACGATCGAGCAGGCGCACGGAGGCGATTATCATCAGCAAAAAAGCCGCCGGAGACACGAAAGCACCCAGAATACGAGTTTTGGTCTTAAACTGGAAAAGAAGATAGACGCCCGTCATGATCCAGGCGAGCAGCGCCAAGGCATCGTAAATGCCATGGATGGGACTTCCTTCCGTGGCGATGCACCGGAACCCGAAGGCTATGCTCTGGAGCAGGAAAGCGGCAAAAAGTATCCACATGGACACTTTGGCCACCAGCATCCGTTTTACCAAAAGGGAGATGGCGTAGCCAACGGTGCTCAAGAAGTAGGCGGCCAGCGCTGCTTTAAAAAATAAAAGGTCCATAAATCAAACCTTTCCTACTGTTGCAAATCAGGTTAATTCCAGCTCCAGAGCGCCTGCGTCCCGGAGGCAGTCTTTAGCTCCGCCGAATCCCCTGCGCTGACAGGGTGACAACTGCCGACCGAGAACAACCACCCGGGCGTTGCAGACGACCAGGCCCTTAGCCCTCCTTGCCCCGACCTCGCCGCCACCCGCAATGACGCACCTTTTATTTGTGATATTGAGACATATAGGGTAGTATGCCACCATGTTTCCTTCGGGGTTAGTAAGTCAGAATTTGCTTTCAGACAGAAAGCAGATTCATTAATTTACTTATTCCGTTTATCGGGGTTCTGTAAGGACGTGGCTAACATGAAGCCACCGAAAAGTCAAGCCGGGGAAACTTAAGAAAAACGGATATTTGATCACAACACGAGGTGAGGAACATTGGCTGAAAAAACTACAGCGGAAGAATGGGTACGCGTTGATTTAGCGGCGGACCCCGAGCTGACGGATGCCCTTGCCAATTTTATGACCGAGATCGGCGCCGCAGGCGTCTGCGAGGAGGCCCTGATGCCCCTTGCCGAGGAAGCTGAGGAGGCAGTGCATTACGAAACTCTGACCGCCTATTTTCCCTGGGAAAACAAGGAAACCGTCATTGCCTCCCTGGAAACCTATCTCGACGGCCTTAGCCACCTCTTCCCCGCAACCCAAAAACCCACCTTGACGATAAAAGACATCATCGCCCCCGATTGGGGAGAGGAGTGGAAAAAATACTTTCATCCTTTCCGTATCGGTAAAAAGTTCGTCGTCAAACCGACCTGGGAGCCCTACCAACCCGTCGCCGGCGATATTGTGATCGAAATAGATCCGGGCATGGCCTTCGGCACAGGCCAGCATCACTCCACGGCGATGTGCCTGGAGGCCATGGAAGACCTCTTGCAAAATAAGGTTTCATCCCGGGAAGTTCTCGACGTGGGTACGGGCACAGGCATCCTGGGCATCGCTGCCGCCCGGCTGGGTGCGGAGAAGGTGGTCTGTCTGGACATTGATGATCAAGCCGTGGCTATCGCCGGCGCTAATGCCATCCTGAATCAGGTGGCAGAAATAATGGAGATCCGCAACCGCCCCCTCGACTCTCTCCGGCACAAATTTAATCTTATTCTGGCCAATCTCACGGCCAAAACGCTGCTGGAGCTTTATGCCAATCTGGAGTCGCTGCTGACGCCGGGCGGTTATTTGGTCATCTCCGGCATTATTGGTAAACAGAGCCCGGAAATTGAGAATTGCTTTTCCAAACCGCCGCTTAGCCTCTGGCGCATTATAAAAAGCGAAGAGTGGCGGTGCTACGTTTATATGAAAATCCCCCCATCCCCCCCTTTACCAAAGGGGGGTTAAGGGGGGATTTTCCTGTTTCGTTGTACCCGCGCCGGGCATGGGTGTTATTAAAAAGGAGTGAGCTTTGACCATTGCGAGAATCTTCTTTCCCCGAAAAATGGCAGCAGGCGACCGCTGCACATTAACAGGAGAAGACCGGCAGTATGTGGCAACGGTGCTGCGCATGAGAAAGGACGAGCGCTTGCTGCTTTTTGATGGCGACGGGTGCGAGTACGAGGCAGTCATCCGGGGGCAGGATCAGGAACGGGTGCAGTTAGAAATCGTCCGGAAAACAACCATCCAGGATAATGCCCTGCAGATCACACTGGCCCAGTCGCTACCCAAGGCAAAAAAGATGGATTTCATCATTGAGAAGGTCTGCGAGTTGGGAGCAACCAGGATAATTCCCTTTTTCTCCAGGCGGTCAGTACCCCACTTAGCGCCGGACAAAACGGCCGCCAAACAGATCCGCTGGCAGAAAATCGCCCGGGAGGCAGCCAGAAAATCCCACTCTGCCGGCATACCGGAAGTTTCCGAGATTATGAATTGGGAGAATATGCTTCGGTCATCTGAAAATAGCGGGGAAGACCGGGGGGAGAAAATCATTTTCTGGGAAGAGGAAACGAGGACAAATCTGAAGCAGGTTTTGCGGGGCAAGAAATCTGAACCAAACCGGAACTTCTTCCTGATTGTGGGCCCCGAAGGAGGATTCGCCCGGGAGGAAATCGAACTCGCGGAACGGATGGGCTTTACGTCTGTCAGCCTGGGGCGTCAAATCCTCAAGGTGGAAACGGCCGCCCTCGCCATTCTGGCCATAATTCAATACGAAAGAGGCATCTTTGCCCCCGACGGTCACGAGGAAGGCGGCTTATGACGGGACATCGCTATGGCGGCTTCTGGAGACGGTGGGTGGCGCTGCTGATAGACAAATTTATCCTCTATATCATTTATTCCATCCTTATCATGCTGGAATTACGCATTTTCCCCCCCTCACCCTATTCCCGCCACCCCGATATACAGGCAGGCATCGGGGGCAACATGACCGGCCGCTACCTGTTTACCCATTTTTTCATATCCATGATTATCAGCATGGCATATTTTACCTATTTCCACGGGGCGATCGGCCAGACACCGGGCAAGATCCTGCTCAAGCTCCAGGTCGTCGGGGCAACGGGAAAAAAGTTGACCTACGGCATCGCCTTTCTCCGTTGGACAGGTAGTATTATTTCCAGTCTGGCCCTCTTCCTCGGCTTCCTCTGGGTCGCCTTCGACAGCAGGAAACAGGGGTGGCACGACAAGATCGCAGGGACCGTCGTTGAACTAGTTAACGACGAAGATCAAATAGCAAAAAACACCTTGACAACCAGGGGCATATTCTATAGATAAAGCCCTCTTTCACGGCTGTACGCTGTAAATACCGATATTCTTGGGCCGGTAGCTCAGTCGGTAGAGCATCGGACTGAAAATCCGAGTGTCGACAGTTCGATTCTGTCCTGGCCCACCATTAAAAACAGGGGGTTGCAAGTCGCAGCGGCGGTTTGTGACCCCTTGTTTTTTTGTTATTGTGATAAAACTATGAAGAAAGTCCCTTATTTTCACATACTGCTTTTTGCTGCCACCTGTATTACGACTCTTGCGGCCGGTGCGCTCCAAAGAGGGAGTAACATATTTGGATCGCCGGGAAAGCTTCTGGATGGACTCCCTTTTGCTGGAACTCTCATGGTGATACTGACTGTTCACGAACTAGCCCACTACGTGGCATCAAGAAGGCACCATGTCTCTGCAACTCTGCCCTACTTTATTCCTGCGCCATCTCTTATAGGCACATTTGGTGCTTTTATTAAAATGACTTCTCCGATCATGAAACGCAGTGCGCTTATAGACATAGGGGCTTCTGGACCAATTGCAGGGTTTATCGTGTCATTGATAGCCAGTATAGTTGGGCTTAGCATGTCTGAGACTGTTCCTCTAGCAAAGATCCAGGACGCGATTGTGCTGGGTGATTCCCTGCTGTTTTCCTTCCTCTCGCGGATCATTGTGGGTCACTTGCCGGATACGGTGGACATACTTCTCCACCCCGTTGCCTTCGCTGGCTGGATCGGCCTATTTGTGACGTCTCTTAATCTTTTGCCCATAGGTCAGCTTGATGGCGGACATATAGCCTTTGCAATCTTAGGTGATCGTCACAGGTACGTTTCCATGACTCTCGTTGCCATCCTTGCAGTATTTGGTTTCTTTGGTATCATCGGGTTATATGGATGGGAAGGGTGGGCACTCTGGGCGTTATTGATGCTATTTCTCGGGATAAAACACCCACCTGTGCTCTACTGGGAAATGCCGATAGACCCTACCAGAAGATATATTGCCCTTATCTCCCTCCTGATATTTATCATCACCTTTATCCCCGCCCCTTTCAAGATATAACGGGAATGGAGCTAAGCCTGTTCAAATACAAGTGTTGATACTGGATCTCCGGAGCATTTTGTTGAATATAAATCCAAACATGCGATACCTGTTAAAATTCAATTGACACTCAAGGCCATTCTTCATATCCTTGGTCCGCGAAAAAGAATTTCTTATCAATCAACATAACTGGATAAGAGACAAATTTGAAAGGTTCAAAACCCATGCCCCTGACGGAAGACATCAAAGACTACGCCCTCGACCTTGGCTACAGCAAGGCAGGCGTTACCAGTGCGGAGGGCTTCCCCGAGTACGCTGCGGAGCTCCAATCGAGATACGACATGTACAGCTGGTACATCGACAGCCCCCGTCAGCCTATTATCGGCGCAATCCCAAGAAAGGCCATGCCTTCAGCCAAATCCATAGTCTCCCTCGTTTACGATTACGCCAGAGGGTCCTTTCCGGAAAACTTGACGGGCAAAATAGGCCGGCTCTATCAGGCAAGGTGCTACAACGCCCCGGAACATCGAATCAACGGGACAAGGCCACGGCTGATGCGCGAGTTTCTGGAAAAGGCGGGATGCCGTGTAGCCCAGGGAATATTTCTTCCGGAGAGGTTGACCGCCGCACGCGCGGGAATCGTCACCTACGGGAAGAACTGCTTTGCTTTCTCCGAAGGCATGGGATCGTTCATTGTTCTCTCCTCGTTTGTCGTGGATGTGGAACTTGACTATGACGAGCCTACTTTCGCGGTGAAATGTCCCCCCAAGTGTACGGCATGTATGGATGCCTGTCCCACGGGAGCCATCTACGAACCTTTGAAGATGAACCCGCGGCGCTGCATCGCCTTCAACACCTTCTGGACGCAGGACGGTGTTCCCGGCTCCACAAGTTACATCGCTCCTGAAATCCGGGAAAAGATGGGAACGTGGATCCACGGCTGCGATATCTGTCAGGAAGCGTGCCCGATGAATCAACGCAGGCTGAAGGCAAAGCTGCCCCCGGATCCATTTTTGGAGAAAATAGCGCGGGATTTCGATCTCATAAAACTCCTGGACTTGTCCACGGAATTCTACCGTACGCGGGTACAGCCGTTGATGTACAACTATATCCGGGACAGGAAATATTTTCAGAGAAACGCCGCCATCGCCATGGGAAACATCGGTGACCCCGCTTTCATCCCGGCACTCGCGCGAGCCCTGAAAGACCCGGAAGAGCTGGTACGCGGCTATGCCGCCTGGGCCATGGGAAAGATCGGCGGACCAAAGAGCGGGCAAATCCTTGAGTCGAGTCTTGCCCGTGAAGCGGCGGAGTCGGTCATCAGAGAGATCAAAGCAGCCGTAGTTCTTGCCTGACCTATCTGCCGGATCAGCTTTGCTGACAACAAATACAAGTAGCTATTTTTTTCATCAAGGTATATTGATGAGTTGCGGTTGAAAGATGGCATTATTGGGGGATGATCGGGGGTATTTGTAACTTCCTGAAGTCAGTAAAACGTCGCCCGCGCCGAAAATGCTTGATTGCAATCCGTTATCAATGACAACTCAAAAAGAGGAGAATGATCATGAAAAGAATCACTCGTATCTTGGTAAGCATTGTATGCCTGTTCCTTCTGCCTGTTGGGGTTGCCTCCAGCCAGGAGAAGGACGCTAAAGGTTGTCAGGATCATCCTCTGATTTCGAGAATGAATAGTTATTATATTGATACTTGTGAAAGAAACTTCAATTCCTTCGAGTTTTTTTTACCAGAGGGCGCCAAAACTCTGGAGGGAGAGAGGACCAAAATCGATTATTATCTGCGAAAGGGATCACCACAGTCAAGCTACCTTCAGATCCGCCGCAATTACAGCAATGCGGTAAAAAATATCGGAGGGGCGGTTCTTTTAGATGATGGACGACGGGGTATATTTAAATTGACCAAAGGAGGAAAGGAAACCTGGATTGCAATTGAGGCCTTTAACGATGGGCGCAGCTATGAGTTGGTCATTCTCGAAATGGTCCCCATTACGCAAGAAGTGACCGCAGATGCCATGTACAGCGCATTGAGCAAAGACGGTTTCATGGCCCTTTATATCAATTTCGACACAGGCAAGTCCGACATCAAACCCGAATCTCTGGCGATCATCGGACAAATAGCAGCGCTTCTC